>JAODBB010000167.1 GCA_025463745.1 Subtercola sp. | reverse complement strand
CGGCGCGGCAGCTTCGGCAGCGAAGTCTGGTCGAGCCACGACGCGAACAGCGACCGCACGGGCACGGTGGCGTGGCTCTCCACGAGGATGATGAACTCCGGCGTCGAGATGGAGCCGTGCTGATGGGCGGCGACCCACTCGCGCAGCACGTCGAAGAACATCGGGTCGCCGAGAGT
Source organism: Subtercola sp. (assembly GCA_025463745.1). Classification (GTDB taxonomy): domain Bacteria; phylum Actinomycetota; class Actinomycetes; order Actinomycetales; family Microbacteriaceae; genus Subtercola. The sequence continues at coordinate 25,899 of JAODBB010000167.1, read as the reverse complement.
GCGCCGCAGGGCGTGCAGCGCCAGGGCGCCTCGTTTGTAGACACGGTCGTCGAACATCCGCAGGGCGCCGGGGTCGCCGATGATGATGTCTTTGGACAGCCGATTGATTTTCGCCCAGTTCGTTTCGGCGCACGCGTCGGCGGTGGGGCCGCCCGACTCCTCTGACCAGAGCCATTCGGCGTAACAGGCGAAGCCCTCGTGCAGCCAGATGTCTTTCCAGTGGGAGACCGTGAGGCTGTTGCCGAACCACTGGTGCGAGAGTTCGTGCGCGATGAGTCGTTCAGAGCCGCCGACTCCGTCGATGTGGTTGCGGCCGAAAATCGCAAGACCCTGCGCCTCGAGCGGAATCTCGAGGTCGTCGTCGGTCACCACGACGGTGTAGTCGTCGAAGGGGTACGGCCCGAACATCCGCTCGAACAGCGTCATCATGCGCTCTTGCGCCTCGAAATCGGCCAGTGCGTTGGGCCGCAGGTCTTCGGGCAGCAGGATGTACTGCGGCACCCCGTGCTGCGAGACACCCATGGTTTCGTAGAGCCCGATCTGCACGGTCGCGAGGTACGTGGCCATCGGTTCGCGGCTGTGGAACTCCCACTGCGTGCGACTGGCGCGCTGCGTCTTCTTCACGAGTTCGCCGTTGCAGAGCACCCGGTAGGCCGTCTCGGCCGAGAACCGGAAGGTGTAGGTCGCCTTGTTCGACGGATGATCGTTGCACGGAAACCACGAGGGAGCCCCGCTCGGCTGGCCGGCCACGATGACCCCGTCGGAGAGTTCTTCCCAGCCGACCTCGCCCCACGGGCTGCGCACGGGTTTCGGCAGGCCGGAGTACCGCACGACGATGATGAACTCGGTGTCGTTGTTGATGGCGACGGCGGGCGTGACCACGAGTTTGCGGGCGGTCTGTTGCAGATGCGCCGAGCGCGTTCCGTTCACGCTGACTTTGCTGGCCACGAGGCCGGAGAAGTCGAGACTGAACTTGCTGAGGCGCTGCGTGGCGCGCGCGGTGATGGTGGCCGTGGCAGTGAGCCGGTTGCTGGCGACGCGGTAGTCTGCGTCGAGGTCGTAGTGCAGCACGGTGTAGCCGCCGTTGCCGCTGGTGGGCACGTACGGGTCGCCGAGCGAGCGCGCGCCCTCAGAGGCGAGGGCGGTGGAGGTGGGGCGCGCCATCAGAGGGCACCAGGCGAGTCGACAGAACTGAGCCCCGCCACGGCGGCATCGGTGGTGAGCGTATCGGCCTCACCGGCATGCACCGCCCAGGGCGCGATGGGGTTGCCCGCCCAGCGCGACCCGGCGGGCACGTTCTCACCGCGCATCACCAGCGAGGCCGGCCCGACGGTCGCGTTCGACCCGATCGCGGCGGCCGGCAGAATTACCCCGTGCGGACCCAGCGTGGCGCCGTCGTCGAGGGTCACGCCATCGAGGCTCATCACGCGGTCGTGAAAGAGATGGGTCTGCACGACGCAGCCGCGGTTGACCGTCGAGCCGGTGCCGAGTGACACGAGGTCGGCTTCGGGCAGCCAATAGGTCTCGCACCAGACACCGCGGCCCACAGAGGTGCCGAGCGAACGCAGCCACCAGGCCAAAGCGGGCGTGCCTGAAGCAGCGTTCGCGAACCAGGGAGCGGCAACCATCTCTACAAAGGTATCTGACACTTCGTTGCGCCAGACGAACGACGACCAGAGCGGATGCTCGGAACGCCTGATGCGCCCCACCAACGCCCACTTCGCTGCCGTCGTGACGATCGCCGCCGCCGCCCCCGCGGCGAGCATGACAGCGCCCGAGAGAACGATGGCCCAGCCGAGGCCGAGCTGGCCGAGCATCCATTCCAGCACGACGACGATGCCGAGCCCGATGGCCACGCTGATCATCACGGGCACGATGCGGCCGAGCTCCCAGCCAGCCCGGGCGAGTCGCAGGCCTGCGGATGGCCGGAAGGTGCGCCCTTCATCGAATTCGTTGACCTGGCGCCGCAGCCGCACGGGCGGGTTGCCCAGCCACGACGACCCGTTCTTGGCCTTGCGCGGAGTCGCAGACAGCACCGCGACCAGCCCGTTGCGCGGAACCGCGCGGCCGGGAGCCGTCATTCCGCTGTTACCGAGAAACGCCCGTTTGCCGATGCGGGCCTCATCGATGCGCAGCCAGCCGCCGCCCAGTTCGTAGGAGGCGACCATGGTGTCGTCGGCCAAGAACGCATGGTCGCCGATGGTGGTCATGACGGGCAGTAGCAGCACCGTCGAGGCTTCGACGTTTTTGCCGACGGTGGCCCCGAGCATCCGGAGCCAGACCGGTGTGAAGAGGCTGGCGTAGAACGGGAAGAGGATGGTTCGGGCGGCGTCGAGCAGGCGCTCAGTGGCCCAGACCTGCCAGCCGACGCGGCTGCGCACGGGGTAGCTGCCGGGCCGGATGCCGATGCCGAGCAGTCGCGCAACGATGACGGTGAGCCCGGCGTAGACGATGCCGGCGACGATGGTCGCGAGCGGGATGGCGAGAAGCGCTCGCCAGGCCGCGTCGCTGAGCGTGCGTTGGTGCACGACGTCGGTGCCGGCGATGATGCCGAGGGTGCACACGGTTTGATCGCCGAGCGAGGTGATGGCGGGGGTGAGGCAGGCGCCGCCATGCGCGAACACGCTGCCGAGGCCGTTCACGGCGTCGGGGTCGAGGCTCAGGCCCAGAGAAAGGCCGACGACAGCCGCTCCGGCGAGCACCGCGACCACCGGCAGGAGCGACAAGACCACCGAGCCCAGGGCGTAGGCGGCGAGCCAGCGCGTGTTGCGCGGCGGTCGGTAGTCGGGCCAGTCGGACTTCGCCTTTCCGATGCGCTGAGCGGGGGAGCCGGCCCACAGTTGGCCGGGCGGCACTCGCCCCGATACGGCAGAGCCGGGCGCGATTTCGGCGCGGCGCCCGATGCGTGTGCCCGGCAGAAGGGTGCTGCGGGCACCGATGGCGGCATCCGCACCGACCTGGATCTGGCCGAGGTGCAGCACGTCGCCGTCGATCCAGTACCCGGCGAGGTCGACTTCGGGCTCGATGGATGCCCGTGCCCCGATGCTGAGCATGCCGGTGATGGGCGGCAGGGAATGCAGGTCGACGCCCGGGCCGATCTTCGCGCCGAGTGCTCGCGCGTAGGTGATGATCCAGGGCGCGCCGGCGAGGTTGGTGGCGCCCACGAGGTGCGCGATCTGCTCGGCGAGCCAGAGCCTGAGGTGCACCCCGCCGCCGCGGGGGTAGTCGCCGGGGCCCACCCCCGAGAGCAAGAGCCGCGCGGCAGCCACTGAGATGGCCATGCGCCCGAACGGCGTGATCAGCACGAGGAAGCCCACCAGGATGTACCACCATGAAATGGTCGGCGCCCAGGGAAAGACGCCGAACGCCGACAGAATGTTGTTGGCGGCGAGAACATAGACCAGCCAGCGCAACCCGACCAGCACGTACAGCGGAATGCCGAGCAGGGTCTGCGCGAGCTGGGTAGCGAAGGGGGTCGGTTTCACGGGTTTGCGCTGCGCGACGACGGCCGGGGCGCGGGCGTCGAGTTCGGCCGCGAGAGCTCCGATGCGGGGGTGGTCGTAGATGTCGGCCACGGTGGTCTCGGCGAAGCGGGTGCGAATGGCCGAGACGAGCTGAGCTGCAGAGAGGCTTCCGCCGCCGAAGGCGAAGAAGTCGTCGTCGGGGCCCTGAACGGGGGCGCCCAGAATGGCGGTCCACTGTTCGGCCAGCCAGACGCCGGTTTCGCCGAGGGCTGAGGCGAGGGCATCCGGATGCCCGGCGGTGCCCGCACCGGACGCCGATGCTGCGCCGACCGTCGTGCCCGGCAGCGGCCAGGGCAGTGCCGCCTTATCGACCTTTCCCGACGTGCGCGTTGGAAGCGACTCGACGACGGCGAGCAGCGGAATGAGGGCGGCAGGGAGTTCTTCTCGCAGCAGGCGGGTGGCTTCGGCGGTATCGAAGGTCGGGCGCTGGGTGGAACTGGAGGTGGAAGGCCCGGTGGCACCGGCAGCGACCGGCGGGGCAGCGCTGGCGTCTGCTGACGAGTCCGCGCCCCCCGCGTCGGCCGGTGCGTCGGAAGGCGCGATGTACCCGACCAGTACCTGGTTGCCGGCAGGCGTGCGCTGCACCACCACTGCGGCGCCGGCGACGCCGGGAAGGGCCTGCAGCGCTGCCTCGATCTCGCCGAGTTCGATGCGGCGCCCGCCGAGCTTGATCTGGTCGTCGACGCGGCCCTGAAACACGAGGCCGTCGCTGTCGAAGACCACGAGGTCACCGCTGCGGTAGGCGCGCTGCCAGCCGAGGCTCGGCAAGGGAGCGTACTTCTCCCGGTCTTTTGCCCGGTCGAGGTAGCGGGCGAGGCCGACGCCGCCGATGATGAGTTCGCCGATCTCGCCCTCGCCCACGGGGAGGCCGTCGGTGTTGACGACGGCGAGATCCCAGCCGTCGAGGGGCAGACCGATACGTACGGGTACCTCGCCGGTGAGCAGCGCCGCGCAGGCGACCACGGTGGCTTCGGTGGGACCGTAGGTGTTCCAGACCTCGCGGCCGTCGACCGCGAGCCGCGCCGCGAGCTCGGGCGGGCAGGCCTCCCCGCCGAAGATCAGCAGGCGAACGAGTTCGAGCGACTCCGGCGGCCAGAGCGCGGCGAGCGTCGGCACCGTCGACACGATGGTGATGCCGTGTGCGATGAGCCAGGGGCCGAGGTCGACGCCCGAGCGAACGAGAGAGCGTGGGGCCGGCACCAGGCACGCGCCGTGTCGCCAGGCGAGCCACATCTCTTCGCAGGAGGCGTCGAACGCCACCGACAGGCCGGCCAGCACCCGGTCGCCGGGCCCGATCGGGTCGGAGTGCAGAAAAAGACGTGCTTCGGCGTCGACGAACGCGGCGGCGGAGCGGTGGGTGACGGCGACGCCCTTCGGGGTGCCGGTGGAGCCCGAGGTGAAGATGATCCAGGCGTCGTCGTCGACGGTGGGGCCGCCCACAACGGGCAGGGCACCGGTGGGGGTGCCGAGGGTCGGGGTGCTCGGGGTGCTCTGGATGCTCTGGATGCTCGGCCTCGGGACGCTCGGGCTCGGGGTGTTCGGGTGGCTGAATACCACGTCGGCGGGCTGCTGCTGCCGTGCATCCGGTGCCCGGTCGTTCGCGCGCGCGTTCAGCACGATCTCGCCGCTCGCACCAACGATGCCCACGACGGCGGCCTCGGTGAAGACGAGCATGGCGCGCTCGTCAGGGTCGTCGGCGTCGACCGGAACGTAGCTCGCCCCGACCGCGAGCACCGCGAGAATCGACACGTACAAGGTTCGGGTTCCCGAGGGAATGCGGATGCCCACCCGGTCGCCTCGCCGCACGCCGGCTTCGGCGAGCCGTGCAGCCGACGCATTCACGGCGCCCAGCAACTCGCGGTAACTGAGGGTTCCGGCCGCGTCGGCCAGGGCGGAGGCCGCCGGATTCGCCACGGCACTGGCTCGCAGAACATCCATCAGCGTTCGTGGCTCGGGTGCACGATCTCCGGCCAGGAGCAGGCCGGGAGTGGTACCGCTGGGTGACATCCAGACATCCTGTTCTGTGATCGCGAATCTCGCACGAACGGACTGCGAGAGGGTGGGATTGTTTCTCGAGGGATTCGGATTGTACCGGCGCGATCTGACTTCCTAGTTAACCAGCCCGCCGTCCTCCCCCAGTGAGCCGAGACGATGCATCAGGCGCTCCAGGCAGGTCGCGAACCCGCTGGGAAAGACGAGGCCGAACCTGCCCGGGCAAACCCGCTGGGTTAACATGGTCACTTCGAACAGGTGAGGTTTCATGCGTACATTCCGTTCTGCCCTGGCGACGGCCGCCGTGTCTACGGCTGCCGCCGCGCTGCTGATCGGCCTCGCCGGCTGCAGCGGCCAGGCAGCCACCCCGTCGCCGAGTGCGAGTGCCCCCTGCTCGCTCACAGCGCCCGGCCCGGTTTCGGATTCGGTGAAGGTGTCGGGCGACTTCGATACCCACCCCACGACCACGTTCACCGCCCCGCTCACGGTCGACATCACCGAACGCACGGTGCTCACCACCGGCACAGGCACGGTGGCCAGCAACGGATCACAGGCGACCATCGACTTCACCTTGTACAACGGCACCACAGGAGCCGAGCTGTTCACCACCCTGAAGACCGGCGGCTCGGCGATTCCGGTGACGGTCGACGAATCGCAGTTTCTGCCGGGGCTCGTGAAGGCGGTTTCGTGTGCGCCTGTCGGCTCGCGGGTTGTCGCGGTTGTGCCGCCCGGCGACGCCTACGGTGCGGCCGGCAACGCGAACCTCAACGTCGGCCCGACCGATTCTCTGGTGTTCGTGGTCGACGTGAAAGACGTCGGCCCGGCGCCCACACCGACTGTGGCCCCGACGCTCGACCCGAATCTCCCGACCCAGGCCACCGGCGTTCCGCAGGCCGCTCCCGCGGGCTTTCCGACCGTGACGCTGGCGGCCGACGGCACGCCGACGATAGCGATTCCCGCCGCCGATCCGCCCAGCACGCTGCAGATCGCCGTTCTGAAGAAGGGCGACGGTGCGACGGTCGCCAGCGGAAACAGCGTCACGGTTCAGTATCAGGGCGTGATCTGGCGATCGGGGGCGATTTTCGACCAGAGCTGGGGTAAACAGCCCGCGGTCTTCAACACCGGCCAGGTCATCCCGGGCTTCAGCCAAGCCCTCGTCGGCCAGACGGTGGGCTCCCAGGTCATCGTCGTGATTCCGCCCGATCAGGGCTACGGCGCGGCGGGCGTGCCCAACGCCGACCCCGCCAAGAACATCGGCGCGACCGACACTCTGGTGTTCGTGGTCGATATCCTCGCCACGACGGCAGGATGACCGCCATGCGCCAGCTGATCGTTCGAGCCCGTCTCACGGCACGCCGGGGCCCAGCCTGATGCGCCGCATCGTCATTCTGGGTTCGACCGGCTCCATCGGCACTCAGGCCCTCGACGTGATTCGCGCCAACCCCGAGAAGTTCGAGGTGGTGGGTCTGGCCGCCGGCACCAACCGTGCGGCGATGGATGCCCAGGCCGCCGAATTCGGCGTACCAGACGTAGCCCTCGGCGCGCTCGAGGCCGAGCAGCTCGTACGCGACATCGACGCCGACGTCGTGCTCAACGGAATCACCGGCTCCGTGGGGCTCGGCCCGACGCTGGCCGCACTCGAAGCCGGGCGCACGCTCGCGCTCGCGAACAAAGAGAGCCTCATCGTGGGCGGCGAGCTCGTGAAGAGCATCGCCCGGCCCGGCCAGATCGTGCCGGTCGACTCCGAGCACTCGGCGATCGCGCAGGCGCTGCGTGCCGGGGCCGCCGGTGAGGTCTCGCGCCTGGTGCTCACCGCTTCGGGCGGGCCGTTCCGCGGTCGCACACGCGAGTCGCTGGCCACCGTGACCCCGCGCGAGGCGCTGGCGCATCCGACCTGGAACATGGGGCTGGTCGTCACCACGAACTCGGCGACGCTGGTGAACAAGGGGCTCGAGGTGATCGAGGCGCATCTGCTGTTCGACGTTGCCTACAGCCGAATCGTGGTGACCGTGCATCCTCAGTCGGTCATTCATTCGATGGTCGAATTCGTCGACGGCTCGACCATCGCTCAGGCCTCGCCGCCCGATATGCGGCTGCCCATTTCGCTCGGGCTCGACTGGCCGAACCGGGTGCCCGGCGTCGGCGCCCCGCTCGACTGGAGCGCCGTACACAGCTGGACGTTCGAGCCGCTCGACGTCTTCGCCTTTCCGGCGGTGAAACTGGCCAAGCAGGTCGGGCGTGCCGGATCGACCTACCCGGCGGTGTTCAACGCGGCGAACGAGCAGGCCGTGGCGGCGTTTCATGCCGGGCGCATCGGCTTTCTCGATATCGTCGACACCATCGAGGCCGTCGTTCAGCGGCACGAGCCGGCCGAGGCCATCCTCACCCGCGCCTCCCTCGCCGACGCAGAGCTCTGGGCTCGCCGCGAGGCCGACCGCATCATCGCCCACACATAGATCACAAAAATCGCCCCTCCGCGGGCGGTTGAGGGCGATTTTCGTGATCTGATCTCGGGCACGTCTCAGGCAGGGTACAGGGCGCGTTCAGGGTGCGGCGAGGGCCGCGGGGTAACGTGAGCGAGTGGAAAACGTGCTGCTGTTCATCGTCGGTGTGCTCATCATCGCGGTGGGGCTCGGCGTCTCGATCGCGCTGCACGAAGTAGGGCACCTCGTGCCCGCCAAGACGTTCGGCGTCAAGGTCACCCAGTACATGATCGGCTTCGGGCCGACCATCTTCTCGCGCCGGCGCGGCGAGACGCAATACGGCGTGAAGGCGTTTCCGCTCGGCGGTTACATCTCGATGGTCGGCATGTTTCCACCCGCGAAGCCCGGCGGCAAGCTGCGCCGCACGAGCACCGGGTTCTTCAACAATCTGGTTCAGGATGCCCGAAAAGCCAGCTCCGACTCGGTCGGCGACGATGACAGCCGGGCCTTTTACCGGCTGCCCGTCTACAAGCGGGTGATCATCATGCTCGGCGGCCCGACCATGAACCTCCTGCTCGGCATCTTCTTCTTCGCCATCGTGCTGTGCGGGTTCGGCATCGCCGGCCCGAGCACCACGGTCGGATCGGTGAGTTCGTGTGTGCTGCCGGCCTCGAGCACGAGTCAGACCTGCGCGCCGACCGACCCGGTCTCGCCTGGCGCCGCCGCGGGCATCCTGCCGGGCGACCGGCTCGTGAGCATCGACGGCACCCCGATCGACAGCTGGGATGACTCCACGAACATCATCCGCCAGTCGGCCGGCGTGCCCTTGACGGTTGTGGTGAACCGCGGCGGCACCGACACGACGCTGACCGTGACGCCGCTGCTCACCGAGCGAGACGTGACCGAGACGGTCAACAACCAGACCGTGGTCAAAACGGATGCGACGGGTGCGGCCGTGACCGAGAACGTCGGCTTCGTGGGCATCGGCTATGCCACTCAACTGCAGCCCCAGCCGATCACCTCCGTGCTGCCGTTCGTCGGCCAGAACGTCGCCGGGGTCGCCAACACCATCTTCAACCTGCCGCAACGACTGAGCGGAGTCGCTCAGGCTGCGTTCGGCGGCGGAACCCGCAGCGCCGACAGCCCGATGAGCGTCGTGGGTGTCGGCCGGGTCGCTGGTGAGATCGCGACCATCGACATTCCGCTGCAGTCGAAGGTGGCGACCCTGATCGGTCTGCTCGGCTCGGTGAACATCGGGCTGTTCGTCATCAACCTGGTTCCGCTGATGCCGCTCGACGGCGGGCACATCGCGGGCGCGCTCTGGGAAGGGCTGCGCCGCCGGGTCGCCAAGCTCTTCGGCCGGCGTGACCCGGGCCCCGTCGACACGGCCAAACTCATGCCGCTCACCTTCGTCGTCGTGATCTTCCTGGGCGGGGTCAGCGCACTGCTGATGTACGCCGACATCGTGAACCCGGTGAACCTCTTTGGCTGAGCCGGCCGCCTGTACTCCCGCTGGAGTAGCTGCGTCGCTCCGGGCGACGGATGCCCGGCCCAGCCAGCAGGGATACGATCGGTATCATGTCTTCGCCTGATCGGTCGCGCCTGGGCGTCGATCGCGGCCGCGGCGTCACCGCGCCGGTCGGTGGTCGTGGGCGGGGCATGAATCAACAACAGAGTGTCGATCGCGGGCAGAACGCCGCCGCCTCAGCGCCTGAACGCGACGCCCGGCCCTGGCCAGAGGGGCCGCCGGCCTGGGCTGTGCGACGCGCCGATCTGGGGTCTGGGCGATGGCGAGAGCCCCGCTTCGGCCCGCCGGCGGGCCTCTTCGTCTGGCTTCCCGTTTTTCTCTCGTTCGTCGCGCAGGTTCCCGCATCGATATACGTGGCGACGCATCATCCGGAATACGGCGCCACGGGGCCTCTCATGGTGCTGTTCGCGCTGGTCGGCCCCGTCGCGCTGATCTTCGCGAAGAAGCATCCCGGCCCGGTGGTGGCCATCACGGCTGCCGCGGCCTGCGCCGATCTCGTGTTCACTCCGGGTTCGGGCGCGCCGTATCTCGCTCTCGCGTTCGGCATCATCTCGGCGATGACTCGCGGCGCGCGGGTGTGGGCGTTCGTCTCGGTCAGCACCGGCTGGGTACTGGCGCTCATCGGCTCGGTGCTGTTCGGTGTGGCGTGGCATCCGGCTCGCATCATTCTCACGACGGTCGGGGTGGTGATCGTACTGATCATCGGCGAGTCGATTCGCACCCGGCACGACCGCGTCACTGCCTACCAAGAGGCGTTTCGAAAACGACGCGACGATGTGGCGCAAGCCGAACGCGAGCGTATCGCGCGCGAGCTGCACGACGTGCTGGCCCATTCGCTCTCGCAGATCAACGTGCAGGCCGGGGTGGGGCTGCATCTCATCGACGATCATCCGGAGAAGGCGGCCGAGGCGCTGGCCAGCATCAAAGCCACCAGCAAGACAGCGCTCGATGAGGTGCGCGGAGTGCTCGGGTTCTTGCGTTCGGAGAGCCCGCGCGACCCGGCCGAGCGGGTGGCGCTCGAATCGGAGGCGCCGCTGGTGCCGCAGGCCGACCTCGCCCGGCTTCCCTCGCTGGTCGAGTCGATCGCGAGCGACGATCTCGAGGTGCTGCTCGACAATCGGCTCACCTCCGATCCGCCGGCGGGCGTGCAACTCGCACTCTACCGCATCACCCAAGAGAGCCTGACGAACGTCACTCGGCACGCCCACGCCACCCGGGTGCGCGTGACCCTCGACGAACGGGCCGACGACTACCACCTGACGGTGATCGACGACGGCTTTCCCGATCCGGTGCGACCGGCGGGCCGAGTGGGCTCGGCTGCTCTGGCCGATGGCGGCGTCGACGCCACGGATGCCCGGAGTCATCGCGCAGGCAATGGCCTGCTCGGAATGACCGAGCGGGCAGAGTTGCTCGGCGGTCACCTCGAGGCCGGGCCCGTTGCATCCGGTGGCTTCGCGGTCGTCGCGACCGTGCCGAGGCGGCGTAGCAGCAGGTGAGCACGCACCAGGGCGCGTCAGCCACTCTCGCTGCCCAGACCATTCGCGTGGTCGTCGCCGACGACCAGCACCTCATTCGCGCAGGGTTCACCGCCCTTCTCTCGAACGAACCCGATATCGACGTGGTGGGGAACGCCGGCACGGGCACTGAAGTGGTTGAGGTTGTTACGCGGCTTCGGCCCGACGTTGTGCTGATGGACATCCGGATGCCCGACGGCGACGGCCTCTGGGCCACCGAGCAGATCGTTGCCGACCCCGCGCTCGCCGCCACGCACATCGTCATCGTCACGACATTCGAGCTCGACGAATACGTCGGGCGCGCGATCCGGGCAGGTGCGAGCGGATTTCTCGTCAAAGACACCGAGCCGGTCGAGCTGATCAGGGCGGTGCGGGTCGTGGCCGGTGGGGATGCCCTGCTCTCGCCGAGCGTCACCCGGCGTCTGCTCGAGCGGGTCGCTTCGGGTTTCGGCGACGGCACGCAGCACGCGTCGCTGGCCGCTCTCACCGAGCGGGAGCGCGAGGTGCTGACGCTGGTGGGCGCAGGGCTCACGAACACCGAGATCGCCACACGACTGTTCTTGAGCCCACTGACGGTGAAGACACATGTGTCGCGCACCATGACGAAGCTCGCCGCGCGCGACCGGGCGCAGCTCGTGGTGGTCGCGTACGAGGCCGGGCTGGTTCGGCCGGGCTGGCGCTAGCGCCTGTTCCCGTCCTCGCGCGGGGGCGTCACACCCTTCGCGCGGCCGCGATGCAGGCCGGCTGGCACTAGTACCCGCGTACGACGGCACCCCTGTTCTGCTCTGCGCAGACACACCCGGGGGAGTACCGCGGATGCTCCGCAGAGCCGATGTGTCTTTCGACCCCGACGACGAGTCTTGAGTGGCAGGCCCAGACGGGTCTGGATTCACCGGGCACGATCGACTGACACTCGAACGGCCCGCATTCGATTTGCTCGCATTCGAAAGGACGACTCATCGTGTTCACATCAGTTCTCGCTGCTCCTGCCACAGCTCTGGCCCACTGGGGGCCGACGGGCTGGCACCCGGGTGGCTTCGGATTCCTGTTTCTGCTGATTCCACTGTTCTGGATCGGCGTGATCATTCTCATCGTGTCGCTCGCCACTCGCCGGCGCCGGCGCTACTGGGCGGCCAACGGTGGATACCCGGGTGGCTGGGGCGGCCGGCCCGGTTGGGGTGGCCCCGGTTACGGTGGTTACGGAAACGGTTGGGGCGGCCAGTCGGGCTCGAGCGAGGCGGAGAAGACTCTCGCCGAGCGCTTCGCCCAAGGTGACATCGATGAAGTGGAGTACCGCGCCCGCCTCGAGGTGCTGCGGGCCAACCGCCCCGGCCCCACACCGCCGGCCCCGCCCGCCGCCTGACCGCTTGCCGGACACGCCTGCGACCTGCCCGGGCGCCCCGCTGCCTGACAGCCTCACTCGAGTGGGTCGGGTACGGGCATCCGGCCCGGCCCGCTCGTCGTGCGCCGCTGACTGTCACGCTCGAGTGGGTTGGGTACGGGCATCCGACCCGGCCCGCTCGTCGTGCGGCACTGACTGAGGATGAGCGCGCGGCCGTGGATGTATCGACCGCGGCAAGCTCGCCTTCCTCAGTTAGCCGCGCCTACCGCTGCATGTCGGCGGCAGCGGCTTGCGGTCGGCGCACTGCGGGTAAGCTCGAATCGTGGCTGCAATCAATCTGGGTATGCCGAAGGTCGTCGAGACCCTCGCCCCCCGTCGCAAATCCCGTCAGATCAAAGTCGGCAAAGTACTGGTCGGCGGTGACGCGCAAATCAGCGTTCAGTCGATGTGCACGACACCCACCACGAACATCAACGCGACGTTGCAGCAGATCGCCGAGCTCACGGCCTCGGGCTGCGACATCGTGCGGGTGGCGGTGCCGAGCCGCGATGACGCCGAGGCGCTGCCGATCATCGCGAAGAAGAGCCAGATACCGGTGATCGCCGACATCCATTTTCAGCCGAACTACGTGTATGCGGCCATCGATGCCGGGTGTGCGGCGGTGCGGGTGAACCCGGGCAACATCCGCAAGTTCGACGATCAGGTGGGCAAGATCGCTGCGGCGGCGAAGGCTGCGGGAGTCAGCATCCGCATCGGAGTGAATGCCGGATCGCTCGAGCCGAGCATCCTCGCCAAGTACGGCAGAGCCACGCCCGAAGCGCTCGTCGAGAGTGCCGTCTGGGAGGCGAGCCTCTTCGAAGAGCACGATTTTCACGACTTCAAGATCTCGGTGAAGCACAACGACCCCATCATCATGGTGAAGGCGTACCGGCAGCTCGCGGAGCGGGGCGACTGGCCGTTGCACCTCGGTGTGACCGAGGCGGGGCCCGAGTTTCAGGGCACCATCAAGTCGGCGACGGCGTTCGGAATTCTGCTGTCGGAGGGAATCGGCGACACCATTCGTGTTTCGCTCTCAGCGCCGCCGGCACAGGAGGTCAAGGTCGGACTGCAGATTCTGCAGTCGCTGAACCTCCGCGAGCGCAAGCTCGAGATCGTGTCGTGCCCGTCGTGCGGCCGTGCGCAGGTCGATGTCTACAAGCTCGCGAACGACGTGACCGATGGTCTCGAGGGCATGACCGTTCCGCTGCGCGTCGCCGTGATGGGATGCGTCGTGAATGGGCCCGGCGAAGCGCGAGACGCTGATCTCGGGGTGGCGTCGGGCAACGGCAAGGGTCAGATCTTCGTGCGCGGAGAGGTCATCAAGACGGTTCCGGAGTCGGAGATCGTGGCGACGCTGATCGAAGAGGCGAACCGCATGGCGGCCGAGATGCCGCCGGGCGAGATCGGGAGCCCGCAGGTCGTCACCGCGGGTTGAGCCGCTGACCGCGAGCAGGTCGTCACCGCGGGTTGAGCCGCTGACCGCAGCGGGTCGTCGTCGCGGGTTGAGCCGCCCCGACCGCGTCGGGTCGCCGTAACGGGTTGAGCGCGTACCGCTATTAGTCGCGGCCGGGCACTCCACTTTCGTCGGAGAATTGGCAAGGTGTCGCCGCATACGCACGAGCCTGCCGATTTCTCCGACGAAAGTGCGGTGCCGCCCGCTGCCGACAGGCGCTGAAGTCACCGACACCTGATGTCGATGTCGTGTGATGGGATGCTTAGCTGCGCTAATGAGCTAGGCTAAAGACATGAGCGAGTTGACGACGATCGAGATGGACGACGAGGTGACCGAGAACTTCGGCGCCCAGTCGAGCGGTGAATTCAGCGACGAGCCGTACGCCGCGGCACACAGCGAGCCCCGGGCATCCGCCCCCCTTTCCGCGCCGAAAGTCACAGCGCCGAAACGCGTCGATTCGGGCGAACTCTCTGCGAAACTGCGCCCGGCCATCTTTCGGGTCTCGCGCCGGCTTCGCAACGAAAAGGCCGACGACGAGTTGAGCGATTCGCAGTCGAACATTCTCGGTTACATGCACAATCGCGGCCCGACTACGCCGGGTGCGCTTGCCGCCTTCGAGCGCGTCACTCCACCGTCGATGAACCGCACGATCAACGCCGTCGTCGCCGCCGGTTATGCAACCCGCACCCCCTCGACCGACGACGGCCGCAAGGTCGTGATCTCGCTCACCGAGGCCGGCCGGGCTGTGGTCGTTGAAACCCGCCGCCGCCGCGACGCCTGGCTGTATCAGCGACTCGCCGAACTGACTCCGGATGACCGGCTCACCCTCGACCGCGCCGCCACCATTCTGCGCGGCCTGGCTGACAGTTGAGACGAGCACAGGCAGCCCCTGAGTACCCGGAGGTAAGAAACACGTACCCGAACACGCACTGTACCAACGAAGACATACACGACCGCGCAGCCGAGAGAGCGCCGACACGGCTTTCGAGCCAGGGAGGCGTTCGCCTATGAGCTCCATGTTCCGCTCGCTCAGCGACTACAACTACCGCCTCTGGGCCGGTGGCGCTCTCGTATCGAACACCGGTACCTGGATGCAGCGCACTGCTCAAGACTGGATCGTGCTCACCGAGCTCACCGACAACAACGCACTCGCTGTGGGCGCCACAATGGCCCTCCAGCTCGGCCCGCAGCTCCTTCTGGTGCCCTGGACGGGGCTCGTCGCCGACCGCGTCGATCGCCGCAAACTGCTGATGCTCACGCAAGCCGTGATGGGCTTGCTGGGCCTCGGCCTCGGCCTGATCGTGCTGAGTGGTACCGCTCAGCTCTGGCAGATGTACATCTTCGCCCTGCTCTTGGGCATCACTTCAGCTTTCGACGCGCCGGCCCGACAGTCGTTCGTATCGAATCTTGTCTCCGACGGCAATCTGTCGAACGCCGTGGCCCTGAATTCGGCGTCATTCAACTCGGCACGGCTGATCGGTCCGGCCCTCGCGGGTGTGCTCATCGCCGTCGTCGGCGCCGGCTCGGTCTTTCTCATCAATGCGGCGAGTTTCGGCGCGGTTCTGTTTTCGCTGAGCCGGATGCGTCAGAAAGATCTGCGCATCGAGGCACCATCGCGCCGAGGGCCTGGCCAGTTGATGGGCGGATTCAGATATGCGGCCAAGCGGCCGGACATTGTGATCGTGTTCGTGATCATCGCCATCATCGGCATGTTCGGTCTCAACTTCCAGATCTTCACATCGACCATGACGACGGTGACGTTCCACCTCGATTCGACGGCCTTCGGGTTGCTCTCGTCGGTGCTGGCCGTCGGAGCGGTGGCAGGCGCGCTGCTCTCCGCACGCCGCGAGACGCCGCGCCTGGGGTTGGTCTTCGCCGGATCCCTTGTGTTCGGGCTGGCCTGTCTGCTCGCAGCCATCGCGCCCTCGTACATTGTCTTCGCGTTGGCGCTCGTATTGCTTGGTTTTGCGTCGCAGACCCTCATGACCAATGCGAACGGCACGGTGCAGATGACCACAGCGCCCGAATTCCGCGGTCGGGTGATGGCGCTGTACATGGCTATCTTCTTGGGCGGTACTCCCATCGGCGCACCGATCGTGGGCTGGGTGGCCGACAGTTTCGGCCCGCGTTGGGCTATCGGCCTGGGCGCCGCGGCGGGCTTCGCAGCGGCAATCGTCGGGCTGACCTGGATGATCAAGCGCCAGCATCTGCGTCTGGCCGTGCATCTGCACAGTTCGCCCCATTTCGTGATCAGTCATGACGGCGACGGGCGCAGCGTCGATGTCTTCGAGATGCCGGAAGTGCCCGGGCTGGTTGCCGAAGACAGCGAGTACGAATCCGCCGCCGTGGCAGCGGAGCCGCGAGCGGGGGCTGCCTCGGCCGCCGGCATGGGAGTGTCTGCGGGTCGTGCATCGGTCGCTGGTACTGCGCCCGTGACCACGGGCACAGGAACGGGCGCGAAACTGAGCGTGGAAGACGAGCGGGAGCGGTTGCGCGACGACGTGCTGAGCGAAGAAATCACGGAGAATCGCTGACACTGACGCGAGCCGGGATTGTGTATAGTGAGTATTCCTTGCTAGTAAAGAATGCTCACTATTTCCGGAGGCCTGTGTGTCGCTCACCCCTTCGCGCGGTTTTCGCGCATGTTTCGGTCTTCCTGTTCGGGTAACGGCTCCCGCCGCCGCACTCACGCTGTGCCGTGCGCTTTTCGTCGGTGCTCTTGCCGTTGCTTGTGCCGGTGCTTTTGCGGCCGCTCCACTCAGCGCCTCGGCTGCCCAGGCCGCCGCAAGCCCGGCGCTGCCGCAAGAGCAGATCGCGGCAGTCGGCGAGGCCGGCACCGTCTATCTCAGCGGCACCTGGTCGGGATTCGTGAACTTTCCCACTCCCGACGGCGGCACGGCATGGTCAGACGAGGTCGACGCGTCGTTCAGTTGCAGCGGATTCGTCGCGAGTTCTGACGGATCGGTCGTGACCGCGGGGCACTGCGCCGATGTCGCCGAGGGCAAGACCTCCATCGTCGACGAATTCCTGGCGAGCGAGGTGTCGAACGGCGACATCACCGAGGCTGATGCGCAGGGCTATCTCGCCGCCGGCGCCGAGGCGAATTGGCCGGTCGAGGGTCAGAAGACCGGCGAGCCGCCCGTCTTGGCTATGAAGGTCTACCCGGCGATCACCATTTCGGCCGACGATTCCACGTCGTACCCTGCGGTGCTGGTGGATGATCGGCCGCTCGATCAGGGTGATGTCGCCCTCTTCAAGATCGACACCCCCTCGCCGCTTCCCGTTCTCGTCGTCTCGACCACGCAGCCTGCCACCGGCCAGCAGGTCGACGCCATCGGATACCCGGGCAACGTCACCAGTCTGGTGAGCGGCAACCCCGAACCCACCTTCGCGCAGGGTCAGGTGAGCGGTCGCCAGCAGACCGACGGCGGGCCGTTCACGCAGATCGGCGTGGCGATGAGCCCGGGCATGAGCGGTGGCCCCGTGGTCGACGGAAACGCCGACGTGGTAGGCACTGTCAGCTTCGGGCCCTCGAGCGACACGCAACAGTTGAATTTCGCAGCGGCGCCCGAGACGATCGCGGCTCTTCTGTCACGCAACGCGGTGAAGAACGAGCTGGCGGCGTCAGATACGCAGTTCCGCGCCGGGCTGAACGAGTTCTTCACCGGCAAGTATCACGCCGCGGCCGACGATCTCGGCAAAGCACTCGCTGCCAACCCCGACAACGCCATCGCTCAGCAGTACCAGGCCAAAGCGGTAGCGGCTTTCCCTCAGGAGAACACCATGGGGTGGGTGATCTGGGTGGTACTGGGCGGCGTGCTGCTTGTCGTCGTCGTGATCGTCGTTGTGCTCCTGCTCGTGCTGGGTCGTTCACGAAAGCGCCGTCGCGCGGCTGCTCAGGCAGCCGCTGAGACGGCCCCCGCGATGTCTGGTGCTGTGAGCGGCTACGGATCGCCGGAAGCGGCTGCGCCGCCGGTGGGGATGGCTCCGCCGCCGGTCGTGGCTCCGCCGGTGGGGATGACCCAGGCCGTCGGTTACGCCGCGCCACCCCCCACGCCATACGCCTCACCGACTGCGGCCGTGCCGGCAGAGTTCGCGCCAGTCGTGACTTCGCCGGGGTTGGCTGCGCCGCAACCGACCGCGCCGGTTGCGGCTGAGCCGAGGATGGCTTCTCCGGAAGTGGCCGTGCCGCTGGCGGTGTCGGAAATGGCCGCGCCGGGGATGGCTGCGCCGGAAACGACCGCGCCTCCCGCTTCACCGCTTGCGGCCACGCCGACAGAGTTCGCGCCGGCGGCCGAATATCCTGTAGCCGCGCCGGTGCCGGCCGCATCCGTTTACTCCGTGACCGATGCGACGGAGCACCCTGCAACGGAGCAACCGGCAACCGAGCCCGCGGGGGCACCCTGCTCGAGTTGCGGCGCCGTGAACTCGGCCGAGGCGCGGTTCTGCGCGACGTGCGGCAACCCGCTCGGGCGGTGAATCGGCGGCCGGCAACGCAACAAGTCGTACTGCAAATAGACTCTTCTCGTGCCGACTCGCCTCACCAACTACTTTCTCAAGACCCTCCGCGAAGACCCTTCCGACGCCGAGGTGACCAGCCATCGCCTCCTCGTGCGTGCCGGGTACATCCGGCGCCAGGCGCCAGGCATCTTCGCCTGGCTGCCGCTCGGGTTGCGGGTGAAGAACAAGATCGAAGCGATCATCCGTGAAGAGATGACAGACGCCGGAGCGCACGAAGTGCACTTTCCGGCGCTTCTGCCCAAAGAGCCGTACGAAGTGACCAACCGCTACGTGGAGTACGGCGACGGCATGTTCCGCCTCAACGATCGACGCGGAGCCGGTTACGTTCTCGCCCCCACCCACGAAGAGGTCTTCACCCTGCTCGTGAAAGATCTGGTGAGCAGTTACAAAGACCTGCCACTGTCGATCTACCAGATCCAAGACAAGTATCGCGACGAAGCGCGCCCACGTGCCGGTCTTCTGCGCGGCCGCGAGTTCACCATGAAAGACGCGTACTCGTTCGACTACACCGATGCTGGGCTGAATGCTTCGTACCAATCCCAGCGCGACGCCTACGAACGCATCTTCACCCGCCTCGGCCTCGAATACGTCATCGTCAAGGCCGACGCCGGTGCCATGGGCGGCTCGAAGAGCGAGGAATTCCTGCACCCCACCGCCGTGGGCGAAGACACTTTCGTGCGTTCGGCCGGCGGGTATGCGGCCAACGTCGAAGCCTTCACGACGCTCGCTCCCCCCGAGCGTTCGTACGAGAAGCTCACCCCTGCCGAGATTCTCGACACCCCCGACACTCCCACCATAGCGACGCTCGTCGAAGTGGCGAATGCAGTGCATCCGCGGCCCGACGGCACGGCGTGGAATGCCGGCGAGACTCTCAAGAACGTCGTTCTCGCGCTCACCCACCTCGACCACACACGCCAGCTCGTCGTCGTCGGCCTGCCCGGTGACCGTGAAGTCGATCTGAAACGCGCCGAAGTCGCCTTCGCCCCTGCCGAGGTCGAACCCGCCAACGAAGACGACTTCACTCTGCATCCTGGCCTGGTCAAGGGCTACATCGGCCCCTGGTCTGCCGACGGCGCCGTTCTCGGCGAGAAGTCGACCACGGGCATCCGGTACTTCGTCGACCCCCGCGTGGTCAACGGCAGCGGCTGGATCACCGGCTCGAACATCCACGGCAAGCATGTCTTCGGCTTGGTTGCCGGTCGTGACTTCACGCCAGACGGCACCATCGAGGTGGCCGAGGTGGCCGCTGGCGACCCGGCTCCCGACGGCTCCGGCCCCGTCGAACTGGCGCGGGGCATGGAAATCGGCCACGTCTTTCAGCTCGGTCGCAAGTACGCCGAAGCGCTGGGGCTGAAGGTGCTCGACGAGAACGGAAAGCTCGTCACGGTGACGATGGGCTCGTACGGAATCGGTGTCACCCGCATTCTGGCGATCATCGCCGAACTCAACAACGACGAGAACGGCCTCATCTGGCCGGCGGCCGTCGCACCGTTCGACGTGCACGTCGTCGTCGCCGGCAAAGCGGGTAAAGATGCGGCGATCTTCGATGCGGCCGAGGCGATCGTGGCCGACGTCGAACGCTCGGGGCGCTCGGTGTTGTTCGATGACAGACCGAAAGTCTCGCCGGGAGTAAAATTCGGGGATGCCGAGTTGATCGGAGTACCGAAGATCGTGATCGTCGGGAGGGGAGTGGTCGATGGAACCGTCGAGGTGTGGAACCGTGCAAGCGGCGAGCGCGTCGAAGTTTCGGTCGACGGCGTCGTCAGCGCGCTCTGAGCTGTTGGTGACTCAGGGCAGCCAGTCGCTCTGAGCAGCCAGTCGCTCTGAGTAGTCAGTCGCTCTGAGTAGTCAGTCGCTCTGCAGTCAGCGTCAGCTGATCTGAAGGGTCTGGTTCGTTCCGGGCCTGCCCCACATCGGGTGAGAGAAATGCAAGCGGGCAAACTCCCAACAAGCTCAACCTAGACTTGAATGATGCATTCGGCCGTTTTTTCGGCTGCTCCAGCTTACGAAGGATTTCATGACGCTTCAGAATGCCACTTTCCGGCATCAGAACTCTGCGCTTCTTGCCGTGAAAGCGCATCTTGCACCCCTGGTCGTCACCAGCGAAGAAATCGATGCCCGCCTGGCTGGTGCCCTGACGCGTCTGCGACTGCCCACGGGTTTGCTGCAACGCGTCGCCGGTGTCATTTCGCGCCGCAATTGGGATGATTCGGGCGACGGCCTGACGTTCGACGGCGCTGCGGCACTGGCCGCCAAAGACGCACTCGCTGAGGCGAATGTCGACCCGAAAGACGTGGGGCTGCTCATCAACACGTCGGTCACGCGTAAGCACTTGGAGCCTTCGGTTGCGGTGGGCATCCACCACGCCCTCGGCCTGCCGTCGTCGGCCATGAACTTCGATATCACCAATGCCTGCCTGGGGTTCGTGAACGGCATGACGCTGGCCTCGCAAATGATCGACTCGGGCCAGATCAAGTACGCCGTGATCGTCGACGGCGAAGACTCCAACGAGATTCAGGCGAACACCATCAACAGGCTGTCGCAGCCCGGCATTTCGCGCAAAGACTTCGTGAACGAGTTCGCGTCGCTCACGCTCGGCTCGGGGGCGGCCGCCGCCGTGCTCGGCCCGGCCGATGCCCACCCCGAAGGCCACCGCATCATGGGCGGCATCTCGCGTGCCGGCACCGAGCACCACTTGCTGTGCGTAGGCGACAAAGACGGCATGTTCACCCACACCAAAGAGCTGCTCGCGGGCGGTATGGCGCTGGTCGTCGAGGCCTGGAAGGAGGCGAAAGACTCGTGGGACTGGCAGAAGATGGATCGCTACATCTTGCACCAGGTGTCTGACGTGCATACCGACTCCATCGTGAAGGCGGCCAAGCTCGATCGTAAGAAGATTCCGCTGACCTATCCGATCTTCGGCAACGTGGGGCCGGCATCGCTGCCGATGACTCTCGCGCTCGAAGTCGAGAAACTCGTGAAGGGTCAGCGTGTTCTCTGCATGGGAGTCGGGTCGGGTATCAACACGGCGATGACCGAAATTCTCTGGTAGTGCCTGGAGCTACGCGCGTTCAGTCGGGTGCAGCGGCGTCGCTGCCGCCCGCAGGGTTGCCGGGTCTGAACGATCGCTGGTCGCGTCTTGTGACTGCGCCTGATGGCGAACGAGTCATGCGCACCTGGCACCTGCTCGACAACGCGTCTGAACTGGCCGCCGCCGGGCGCACCCCCACTGGCACCATTCTGTGTGTACACGGCAACCCCACCTGGTCGTACCTGTGGCGCTCGGTGCTGTCGGCGACAGTGGATGCCGCGCGCTCCGGTTCGACGCAGGTGTGGCGTGTGATCGCGGTCGACCAACTCGAGATGGGCTTTTCGGAACGGAGCGGTCGCACCCGCACCCTCGCCCAGCG
The DNA here is from genome assembly GCA_025463745.1 of Subtercola sp. Classification (GTDB taxonomy): domain Bacteria; phylum Actinomycetota; class Actinomycetes; order Actinomycetales; family Microbacteriaceae; genus Subtercola. The sequence continues at coordinate 4,153 of JAODBB010000167.1, read as the reverse complement.
CATCGCCGACCTGAGCAGCCTCACCGCCGAACTCGGGCTCGAAGGGCCGGTCGTGACGCTCGGCCACGACTGGGGCGGAGTGGTTTCGCTCGGCTGGGCGGTTGATCATCCGCAGCTTCTCGCCGGGGTCATGCTGCTCAACACGGCCGTACATCAGCCCGAAGAGTTTCCACTGCCGGCGGCGTTGCGCCTGGTTCTCACTCGGTCGTTGCTCGCAACGAGCACCGTTCGGACGACCGCCTTTCTCGACACCACGCTGGCTATCGCGCACCCCGCATTGGCTCCGGATGTTCGGCGAGCGTTTCGCGCCCCCTACCGAACGACGGCGCGCCGCGAGGGTATCGGGGCGTTTGTCGCCGACATCCCGGTGGATGCCTCGCATGTGAGTTTCGACGAACTGACCAGGGTTTCGGCCGGTGTTGCTCGGCTCTCGGTTCCGGCCCTCCTGCTGTGGGGCCCGCGCGACCCAGTGTTCAGCGACCGCTACCTCGGTGACCTGATGGCACGCATGCCGCATGCCGCAGTCACCCGCTTCGAGAACGCGGGGCATCTGGTAGGCGAAGATGTTCCCGTCGCGCCGATGATACTGCAGTGGCTGGCCGATGAGTTTTCGATGCCCGCGGCTGAGCCTGAATCAGTTCACGCGCCCGCCGTTGTGCCCGCTCGCGAATACCGTGCGCTATGGGCGACGCTCGAGGAGCGTGCGGCCGATACCTCGGCTGCAGTTGTCGAGATGGCGCCGCACGGCTCAAACACCAGATCGAGCGTCTGGCCCAGAAACAGATCGGGCGCCGGCGCGGGCGGTTCCGCCCAGGGTGCAGGGGGAGGTTCGGCGACGGGTGGCATCCGCACCGTCAGTTGGCGGCTTCTTGCCCGACGTGTCACCGAACTCGCTGCAGGGCTCGAGGCCCTCGGTGTGAAGAAGGGCGACCGGGTTTCGCTGCTCGTTCCGCCGGGCGCTGACCTCACCGCGGTGCTGTACGCCTGCCTCCGCATCGGTGCTGTCGTCGTGGTCGCCGACGCCGGGCTCGGGGTGAAAGGCCTCAGCCGCGCGGTTCGCGGAGCCCGCCCTCAGCACGTCATCGGCATCGAGTCGGCCTTGGCTGCGGCCCGGGCTCTCGGATGGCCGGGGCAGAAGATCTCGGCCCGCACCCTTTCGCGCACTCTCGCGTCAGCCCTCGGGGTGAGCCACTCGCTCGCCGACGTCGCCCGAATCGGCCGCGCGACGCTGCGGGCGGCAGACGCGGCAGACTCGGCGCGGGCCGCGCAGGCAGCAGACTCGGCGCAGAGCACCGACGGTACGCGCGCGGCCGACGCTGGGCGCGTCGCAGAAGGCACGCGTACTACACAGGCGCGGGGCGAGAACGCAGACGGCTTCGCGGTACTTCGGGTGGCCGTTCCGGTGCCCGACGACACCGCCGCCATCCTCTTCACGTCGGGTTCGACCGGCCCCGCGAAAGGTGTCGTCTACACTCATCGTCAGCTCAGCGCGCTCGTCGAATTGCTGCGTGACCGGTTCGATATCGGCGCAGGCACCGGGCTGGTGGCCGGCTTCGCGCCGTTCGCCCTTCTCGGCCCTGCGCTCGGCGCGACGTCGGTCACGCCAGACATGAACGTGACGTCGCCGAAGACTCTCACGGCGGCCGCGGTCGTCGAGGCCGCGCGGGCCGTGCAGGCGACCGTGGTCTTCGCCTCGCCGGCCGCCCTCACGAATGTGCTGGCGACGTCGGGTGCATTGACGCTTCCGCAACGACGAGTACTCGGCCGAATGCGTACGGTGCTCTCGGCGGGGGCTCCGCTGCCGGTGCCGCTGCTCGAACGGTTTCAATCGCTGGTGCCCGAGGCGAGCATCCACACGCCGTACGGCATGACCGAAGGTCTGTTGATGACCGACATCACGCTCGGCGAGATCGTCGAGGCTGAGCATCAGGCCGAGACTGAGCGTGAGGCCGAGACTCGGGTGGCGCGGGCGGCACGCACGACACACGCGTCAGGCACCACGGATGCCCCGAGCGCCGCGATCGGCGGGGTCTGCGTCGGGCGCCCCGTCGCCGGGGTCGAGATTCGCATCAGCGCGCTCGATGAACTCGGCCGGGCGACAGGGAGTCTCGAACAGACCGCTGGCGTGACCGGCGAAATAGTCGTGTCGGCTGAGCACCTCAAAGACCACTACGACCAGCTGTGGCTGACCGACCGCGAGGCGACACGCGGCACTCCGAGTGCTGCCCATGCGGTGGGTGCAACGCGCGCTGGTGGCGACCAGGTCGAGGGCGAGCAGGCTGAGGGCGAGCACGCGGACCGCGAGCAACTGGACGGCGAACGCGCGCACCGCGAACAGGCGGACGGCGAGCAACCGGACGGCGAGCACGTGCAGGGCGAGCAGGAAGACGCCGAGCAGGCGAACCGCGAACAGACCGCAGGGCAGCGGCCGGCCAGCCGCCGCTGGCACCGCACCGGCGACGTCGGTCACTTCGACACCCGCGGTCGGCTGTGGGTCGAGGGGCGGCTCGTGCACGTGGTGACGACGGCTGCGGGAATCCTCACCCCCGTGGAGCCCGAACAGCGCATCGAGCGACTCGGCGAAGTGCGCCGCGCGGCGGTGGTAGGTGTCGGGCCAAAGGGCACGCAGCAGCCCGTCGCGATCATCGAGACCGCCAAGCGCGCGCGTGCCGTGAGCCTGGGCGAGACCGCGCTCGTCGCAGAGGTGCGAAAAGTCTCGGGCGTCGACGTTGTCGCCGTTCTCGTGGTACCCGAGTTGCCCACAGATGTTCGGCACAACTCGAAGATCGATCGAACCGCCCTCGCACGATGGGCGGCCGAACTCTTGGCCGGTCGCCGGCCGGGCCGGCTGTGACGCGGGGCCGGCGCAGACCATGACAGTGCTTGTGACGGGCGCGAGCGGGATGCTCGGCAGGGCCGTCGCGGTCGAAGTGCTCGACCAGGGGTACACGGTGCGCACCTTCCAGCGCGGCGTTAGCGGGCTCACCGGCGTCGAAGACGCCCGAGGCTCACTGACCGATGCCGGAGATGTGCGCCGTGCGGTCGACGGTGTCGAGGCGGTCATCCACTTAGCCGCGAAAGTGTCGATGGCGGGCCGGCCCGAAGACTTCACCGCGGTGAATGTCGAGGGAACCCGCACCCTGCTCGCCGCCGCTCGCGAAGCCGGGGTCGGCAGATTCGTGATGGTGTCGTCGCCGTCGGTCGCTCACGCAGGGCTGTCGGTGGCCGGCGATGACGCGCTGCCGGCTGATCCCGGTCGGGCGCGCGGAGAATATGCGCGCAGCAAGGCGGCGGCAGAGTTGCTGGCCCTGGCCGAAGACGCACCCGCATTCGCCGTGGTCGCGGTGCGCCCGCACATCGTCTGGGGGCCGGGCGACACCCAACTCATCGAGCGCATCGTCGACCGCTCCCGTCGAGGCCGCCTTCCGCTGTTGAGCGGCGGGCGAGCCCTCATCGACACGACCTATATCGACAACGCCGCAACCGCCATCGTGGCCGCGCTGAATCACGCGGTCACGGTGCACGGCCAGTCGTACGTCATCACCAACGGAGAACCGCGAACGGTGGCAGAACTGCTCGACGGTATCTGCCGCGCCGCGGGTGTTCCCGGGCCGCGGTTCAGTGTGCCGGCGCGGCTGGCCCGCGAGGCCGGCGGGATGATCGAGGCGGTGTGGAACCGCAGACCGCACGCTGACGAACCGCCGATGACACGCTTTCTGGCCGAACAGCTTTCGACGTCGCACTGGTACGACCAGCGGAGAACTCGTGCCGATCTCCACTGGCAACCGACAGTCACCCTCGACGAGGGCCTCGAGCGCCTGCGCGCCTGGTATCACCAGGCCTAACCCACCCACCACACCGCGCGGCGGCGAGAGAAGCGTTTTCAGACGAGAGACGACATTGCAGCACCTTCTCTCGTCGGGAACCGGTTCTCTCGCCGACGCCGGGTATCGGCGCGAGCAAGGGGCGGGTGCCACCGCAGGCATTCTCGGCTATTCTGTATAGCTGGGCTGAGCGCCGCGCTTCTCGCGGCTGTGCTCACGAATTTTCACCCATCATCAGAACTGAATACAGAAAAGAAGGAGGCCGGCCGTGGATATCGACCTCAGCGTGCTCAAGCTCATGGAGCGCGAACGCGACATACCTTTCGACG
>JAODBB010000163.1 GCA_025463745.1 Subtercola sp. | reverse complement strand
CGGCCTTCGGGGTCAGCGGAATGCCGAGGGCCCGGGAAAGGCGGGTCTTGCTGCGGGTACGTGACTTGGTAGACACAAACATCCTTCAAAAGTAGAAACAACAGAAATGGGAAAGTTATTGAGCGGTCATGTGCATCGCACGAAACCGGACGCGTTCGCCTGTCGAAAACAGGCGAAGCCATCAATATTGCGAGGGATGGGCCGGATCGTTCGGCTAAAGAACGACGTTTCCTAACTGAGTTCTCTCGCAGCCGCGCTAAAGACACCCAAAAGTAGGCCTCGAAAAGATTACCACAGCAGGGAGCTATCCCCTCGTAATACGCCGGATCTTCTCGAGGCGCGCCGAGACGTCTCGTTCGTTGCCGTGCTCGGTGGGCGTGTAGTACTCGGTACCGACGAGCTCGTCGGGCAGATACTGTTGCGCCAGCACCCCGACGTCGGCATCGTGCGGGTACTTGTACCCCTTGCCGTGGCCGAGCCGTTTCGCCCCCGGGTAATGCGCATCGCGCAGGTGTTTCGGCACCCGGCCGAACTTACCCGCCTTCACATCGGCGATGGCCCGGTCGATCGCGACGTTCGACGCGTTCGACTTGGGCGCCGTTGCGAGATAGATGACCGCTTCGCTCAGCGGAATGCGCCCCTCGGGCATACCGATGTATTGCACCGCATCGGCAGCGGCCGTCGCCATGACCAGCGCCTGCGGGTCGGCCATACCGATGTCTTCGGCCGCCAGCACGATCATGCGCCGGCAGATGAACCGCGGGTCTTCGCCCGCCTCGATCATGCGCGCCAGGTAGTGAATGGATGCATCGACATCCGACCCGCGAACCGACTTGATGAAGGCGCTGATCACGTCGTAATGCTCGTCGCCATTGCGGTCGTACCGCAACAGCGCCCGGTCGACGGCCTGCGCCACGACTTCTGCGGTGATCTCTGGCACTTCGTCATCGTCGGAATCGGGGTCGACCCCAGCGAGAATCGAGGTAGAGGCGGCCTCGAGCATGGTGAGCGCGCGACGCGCATCACCCGACGACATACGGATGATCGCGGCCTTGGCCTCGTCAGACACCGTCACTCGAGACGCGAGGCCCCGGGCATCCACTATCGCTCGATCGACCAGCACACCCAAGTCTTCATCGGTGAGCTGTTCGAGCGTGAGCAACAATGAGCGCGAGAGCAGGGGCGAGATGACCGAGAACGACGGGTTCTCGGTGGTCGCCGCCACGAGTATGACCCAGCCGTTCTCGACACCCGGCAGCAGGGCGTCTTGCTGCGCCTTCGAAAAGCGGTGGATCTCGTCGAGAAACAGCACGGTCGAGACGCCGTAGAGGTCGCGGGTGCGAAACGCCTCTTCCATCACCTGCCGCACGTCTTTTACGCCTGCCGTCACGGCAGAGAGCTCGACGAACTTGCGGTTCGAGCTGTGCGCGATGGCCTGGGCGAGCGTGGTCTTGCCCGTTCCGGGCGGGCCCCAGAGGATGATCGAGACCGACCCCTGCGCACCGCTGGTGTCGCTCGCCAGGTTCACCAACGGCGACCCCGGGCGCAAGAGGTGTTTCTGGCCCGCGACCTCATCGAGGCTCTTCGGGCGCATTCGCACAGCGAGAGGCACTGCTCCGGAGTGGAGCCCGGGCTGCGAGGAAGGCATTCTCTTAGGCTAGTCGCAGCCACCGACACCGGTTTCGGCGGTATTTTGATGATCCGCGGTAGTAGTGGCGTGTCTCCCATATCGGTGCCCAGATTCGGCTATTTGGGAGACACACCACTGGCACCGTAAAGTTCTCGGGGGTCCGGTGCTTTCTGCAGCGGAACAGGCAAGTACAAGTTCTGCCGGCACAAGCGGCAGTGGAGGATTCGTGGCACCCACCAATTCCGAGCGCGAGGCGCGCGAGTCGAAGCAGCGACTTCGTAACTACCAAGCGCGTCAGACGGTTCACCAGAGCCAGATCTCTCGCCGCAAGCGCGACAACCTCGTATCGGTCATCGCTGTGCTCGTCGTGGTCATCGTGGCGATCGTTGTGCAGGTGTTCTACTTCTCGAGCGGCCCCGGTCTGCCTGTGCCCGAAGCATCGTCATCGGTCGCGCCCACCCCGGTCGCGACGCCGAACGCGTCATCGAACAGCGGCAACGTTCCGCCGGCGACCCTCGCAGCGGGTCGTGACTGGACGGGCACGATGACCATCAACGACAACATTCCCTTGGCCCTCACGCTCAACGGCGCGGCTGCGCCCCAAGCCGTCTCGTCGTTCATTTCGCTCGCCCAGGCCGGCTTCTACACTGGCCTCACCTGCCACCGCCTCACCACGACCGGCATTTACGTGCTGCAGTGCGGCGACCCGAACGGCGACGGCAGTGGTGGCCCCGGCTACTACTACGGCCCGGTCGAGAACGCTCCCGCCGACAATGTCTACCCGGCCGGTACCATCGCCATGGCTCGCCAATCCGACGCGGCTTATAGCAATGGCAGCCAGTTCTTCATCGTCTATCAAGACAGCACCATTCCCGCAGACACGGCCGGCGGCTACACCGTCATCGGGCACGTCAACAGCGGTATGGATGCCCTGCAATCCGGCGTGATCGCAGCGGGTACCGACTCCGGCGGCACGAAGCCGCTCGTACCGACCACTATCACCGCGCTCACCGTGCAGTAGGGTGATTTCTTGTGATCAGTAGTGACCAGCACCCATGGGGCCGCGTTGACGAAACCGGAACGGTTTATCTTCGCGAAGCCTCTGGCGAGCGTGTCGTCGGCCAGTTTCCCGACGGAACGCCCGAAGAAGCGCTTGCCTACTTCGAGCGCAAGTTCACCGATCTAGCGGGGCAGGTCACCCTTCTCGAGCAGCGGGTCAAGCGCGGCGCCTCTGCAGCCGATGTCGGCAAAGCGGTTTCATCGCTCTCGAGCGCCGTCGAGACGGCCAACGCAATCGGTGACCTCGCCGCGTTGAAAACGCGCGTGGATGCCCTGGCCGTCGTCGTCTCGTCACTCACCGAGAAGCAGCAGATCGAAGCCAAGGCGCAACTCTCCGAGGCGATCGCCGAGCGCACCGCCATCGTCGAAGAGGTCGAAGCGCTGGCCGCCGAAGACCCGGCGAAGGCGCAGTGGAAGAACGTCACCGCCCGCCTCGACGATCTCTTCGCCCGCTGGCAGAAGCACCAGCAAGACGGCCCTCGCCTGCCGCGCACCGAGGCCGGCGAGCTGTGGAAGCGGTTCCGTGACGCTCGCACCATCATCGAAGGGCATCGTAAGGCCTTCTTCGCCGACCTCGACAACGCTCACCGCGATGCACGCACGAAGAAGCAGCAGCTCGTCGAGCGCGCAGAGGCTCTCATTCCTCAGGGTGCCGACGGCGTCAACGCCTACCGCGACCTACTGACGGAGTGGAAGAACGCGGGCCGTGCCGGCAAGCGCGTCGACGACCAGCTGTGGGACAAGTTCAAGGCCGCCGGTGACGCGGTGTACGCCGCTCGCAGCGAGGTCGTCGCCAAAGACGACGAAGAGTTCTCAGAGAACCTGACAGCGAAACTCGCGCTCCTCACCGAAGCAGACACTCTGCTCACCGAAAAAGACCGCACCGTCGCTCGCGACAAGCTGGCCTCCATCCAGCGTCGGTGGGATGAGATCGGCAAGGTTCCGCGCGACCAGGTCAAGAACGTCGACGACCGGCTGCGCCGCGTCGAAGCGGCCGTGCGCAAGCTCGACGAAGACTTCTGGCAGAAGAACAATCCGGAGAAGAAGGCCCGTGCCGAAGGGCTCGCAGGCCAGCTGACCGACGCCATCGCCAAGCTGCAAGTCGAGATCGACGCGGCCTCCGCAACGGGCGACGCCGCTAAGGTCGCCGAGCTTCAAGAGGCTCTGGATGCCCGCAAGGTGTGGCTCGACGCCCTGAACTAACTCCCCTCCCCAGCGTGCCGCTGGGGAGACTTGTGCACAGATCGGGGTCCGTCTATCGATCTGTGATGGTGCTCGGTTGAAGCTTGGGGCATGACGACACTCCTCCCCCGCCTTCCCACCGATTCCCACTCCGCCGCGACTCTCGCCGCCCGCCGTCTCGCCGCTCGCGGTCTCGCTGTCTCGCCGACCGCCGGGCTGTCTAACGCTGTCGCAGAATTGTCTGTCGCAGAATTGTCGGCAGCGAGGCTCGACGGCGACGTGTACGGCCTCGATGACGGCTACCTCAGCGTGGCCGAGCCGGAGTGCCGACGATTGCGCGCACTCGCGCTTGCGAGGCATCTGCCCGCGGGCGTGATTCTCGAGCGCAACAGTGCGTTGTGGGTGTACGGAGTGCTGGCCCGGCCACCGACGCCTCCACAGATCTGCATCGCGGCACATCGAACGCTTCGAGCCACTGCCACCACCGGCGAGTTCGTGCTGCGTGAGGTCGTGTTGCGAGAGGGCGACGTGCTGACCATCGCCGGCGCGCAGGTCACGTCACCCGTGCGCACGGTCATCGACGTGGCGCGCACCAGTGAGGAGTTCGGTCAGCACACGCTTCGTCGACTCGCCGAATTGATCACGCTGGAGCGCCTGACGTTCGACGATCTCGAGCAGAAGCTTCGGGTTCCGCGCAACCTGCCGCACAAGAACGTGGCGCTGGCGCGCGTGGGGCTCGCAATCGACTTGTCAGCCGCCGCTCACGCGGTAGACATCGTAGACAGCGTCGATGCGGCGCACGGCGTTGAGAACGCGGTCGAGGTGGGTGGTGTCACCCATTTCGAACACGAAGCGGCTGATGGCAAGCCGATCGCGTGAGGTGCTGACCGTTGCCGAGAGAATGTTCACGTGGTGCTCGGAGAGTACTCGGGTGACGTCGGAGAGCAGGCCCGAGCGGTCGAGGGCTTCGACCTGAATCTGCACCAGGAAAACACTCTTCGACGACGGTGCCCACTCCACCTCGATCATGCGTTCGGGCTCCTGCAGCAGCGACTGCACGTTGTGGCAATCGCTCTGATGAACCGAAACGCCCGTGCCGCGAGTGACGAAACCGACGATCTCATCGCCGGGAACAGGTGTGCAGCACTTGGCGAGCTTCACGAGAATGTCGGGCGCACCACGAACGAGCACTCCCGATTCGCTGTGGGTCGATCGCGGGCGCCGGCCGACCACCACATCGAGGTCGCTGTCGTCGCTCTCGACCTCGGTCTGCAACGACTGCAAGACCTTCTCGATGACCGACTGGGTGGAGACATGCCCCTCGCCGATCGCGGCGTAGAGCGCCTCGACGTTGTTGTAGCTGAGCTGAGACGCCACCTCGGCGAACGAGTCTTGGCTCATCAGCTTCTGCAGCGGAAGGTTCTGCTTGCGCATCGCCCGTGCGATGGAGTCACGACCCTGTTCGATCGCCTCATCGCGGCGCTCTTTCGTGAACCACTGGCGAATCTTGTTACGGGCCCGCGGGCTCTGCACGAAGCTCAGCCAGTCTTGGCTCGGGCCAGAGTCGGGGTTCTTCGACGTGAAGACCTCGACGACGTCACCCGTGGTCAGCGTGCTCTCCAGCGGCACCAGCCGGCCGTTGACCTTCGCACCCATCGTGCGGTGGCCCACCTCGGTATGTACGGCATAGGCGAAGTCCACCGGCGTCGCACCGGCGGGCAGGCCGATGACCCGGCCCTTCGGCGTGAAGACGTAAACCTCCTTGGCGCCGATCTCAAAACGAAGGGAGTCGAGAAATTCGCCGGGGTCGACGGTTTCGGCTTGCCAGTCGGAGATTCGGGCCAGCCACGCCATGTCGGCGTCGCCCCGATCATCCAGCGTGCCCGACTTGCCCGAGGTGACGCGCTCTTTGTACTTCCAATGCGCCGCGACACCGAACTCGGCACGCTGATGCATCTCGTTCGTGCGAATCTGAATCTCGACGGCGCGACCGCCGGGGCCGACCACGGTGGTGTGCAACGACTGGTAGAGATTGAACTTGGGGGTTGCGATGTAGTCTTTGAACCGGCCGGGCATCGGGGTCCACCGGGCGTGAATCGAACCCAGTACCGCGTAACAGTCGCGCACCGAGTTGACCAGCACGCGAATTCCCACGAGGTCGTAGATTTCGTCGAACTCGCGGCCGCGCACGATCATCTTCTGATAGATCGAGTAGTACTGTTTCGGCCGGCCGGCGACCTTGCCGCGGATCTTAGAGGCCTTCAGATCGTCGGTGACCAGGTCGATGACCTGCTGCACGTACTCTTCGCGCTGCGGTGTGCGCAGTCGCACGAGATTCTCGATCTCGACGTAGAGCTTCGGCGAGAGCACGGCGAACGAGAGGTCTTCGAGCTCCCACTTGATGGCCTGGATGCCCAGCCGGTGCGCGAGCGGAGCGTAGATCTCCAGCGTCTCCTGTGCCTTGCGCGTGGCAGACTCTGTCGACACGAACCCCCACGTTCGGGCGTTGTGCAGGCGATCTGCAAGCTTGATGATGAGCACCCGGATGTCTTTCGACATGGCCACGATCATCTTTCGCACCGTTTCGGCCTGTGCGCTCTCGCCGTACTTGACCTTGTCGAGCTTGGTGACGCCGTCGACGAGCATCGCGACCTCGTCGCCGAACTCGGCCCGCAGATCGTCGAGCTTGTAGTCGGTGTCTTCGACTGTGTCGTGCAACAGTGCCGCCGCGATCGTCTTCGTGCCGATTCCGAGTTCAGCCAGAATCTGGGCTACAGCAACGGGATGCGTGATGTACGGCTCGCCCGAACGTCGTTTCTGCCCGTCATGGGCGCGCTCGGCAACCGTGTAGGCACGCTCGATGATGCTGACGTCGGCCTTCGGATGATTGGAACGCACCGTGCGAATCAGGGTGTCGACCGCCCCGGCCGGCTGTGCGCGGGAGAACAGCCGCGGTACCAGCCGCCGCAACGACGCATTGGTCGGCGCAGTGGTTTCGGTCATGTGGCTGCCTCCGATCCAATTATCGCACTAGGCCCACACGCACCACGCACTATGCAGAAATGCTCTCGCTCTCAGCGGAACTTTCGGTCTGGCGTTGGGCACGCGCTCCCAGTAGACGGGAGTCGAGTTTCTTGATCTTCGGCTCGCCGCGCCGCATGAGTGCGTACATCGGCGACGCGATGAAAATCGTCGAATACGTTCCCACGAAGATACCGATCAGCAGCGCGAGAGAGATGTCGCGCAGCGTGCCGGCACCGAGCACAAAAGCCCCGATGAACAGGATGGATGCCACGGGCAACATGGCGACGACCGAGGTGTTCAGCGACCTCACCAGGGTCTGGTTCACCGCGAGGTTCACCGTTTCGCTGAAGGTGCGGGTCGGTTTCTCACCCATCTGCCTGGTGTTCTCGCGGATCTTATCGAACACCACCACCGTGTCGTACAGCGAGTAGCCGAGAATGGTGAGGAACCCGATCACGGCGGCGGGCGAGATCTCAAAGCCGGTGATTCCGTAGATTCCCGCTGTGATCACGAGGTCGTGCAGCAGCGCGATCATGGCAGAAGCTGCCATCTTCCAGGTTCTGAAGTAGATCGCCATGAAGATGGCGGCCAGCGCCAGGAAGATCAGTAGGCCACGTATGGCCTGCCCCGTGATGTCGGCGCCCCAGGTCGGGCCGATGAAGTTGATCGTCACGTCGTCGGGAGTGACGTTGTAGGCGGTCGCCAGCGCGTCACGCACCTGATTGCTCTCCGCGTCGTTCAGCTGGTCGGTCTGCACCCGCACGCCGGTCTGGCCGAGCGTGGTGACGAGCGGCACGACGGTCGGATCGACCGACTTCACCGCGTCGATACCCAGCTGCTGACTGGGATCCGACACCTGCTGGATGGAGAACTGGGAGCCACCACGGAAGTCGATGCTGAACACGAAGCCGCCGCGCAAGAACGGGCCGATGACGGAGATCAGAATGAGCACGGCTGCGATCGTGAACCACAATTTCCACCGGCCGACGATGTTGTACGACTTCTTGCCTGAGTACAGATCGTTACCCAGATCGCTCATGCGGCCCATCAGCGCTTCTTCCTTTTCGACGACGGCTTTCGCACGGGCGGGGTGGGTCTGCTCGGGGTCTGAGCGGTCGGAGTTGCGTCTGCAGCGCCAGAGGCGGCGGTCGTTGCATCCGGAGCTGTTTCGGCCGCGCTTGTCGTGGGATTGTCGTCAACCGCCGTCGCCGTCGCAGCCTTGGTCTTGGCTGCGCCTGTCGTGTTGGAGTCAGGAGCTCTTCTACCGGGGGTGCCAGTGCCGGGGGCGGTGGTAGTGGGAACGCCTGTAGTGGGAGTGCCCGTAGTGGGAGTGCCCGTAGTGGAAGTGCCCGTAGTGGAAGTGCCTGTAGTGGAAGTGCCTGTAGTGGAAACAGACGGTTCGATGACGAGCGGTTCGGACCCCGCCGCACGTCGCTCGGCGATGGTCTGCCGGCGGGCTGCTTCGCGGCTTGCCGACTCCTGCTTACCTCGAGGAATCGAGGCGGAGGGCGTCTTGAACTGCGCACGCCCGCGATAGACCGCACCCAACTGTCTCGGGTCGAGCCCGCTCGCCTTGTGCCCGTCTCTGAAGAAGGGCAACTCGGCCAGCAACGTCAAGATGGGGTGCGTGAACATGATCACGACGAGCAAGTCGATGACCGTGGTCATACCGAGGGTGAGAGCGAAACCCTTCACGCTGCCGACGGCCAGGATATACAGCACGACAGCGGCCATGAGGTTGATGAAGTCGGAGGCGAAGATGGTGCGGATCGCCCGCTTCCACCCCGCTTGAACCGATGACTCGAGACCTCTGCCATCGCGTAACTCGTCGCGTATTCGCTCGAAATACACGATGAACGAGTCGGCTGTGATACCGATCGCCACGATGAGACCGGCGACACCGGCCAACGACAGTCGGAAGCCGGCTCGCCAGGAAAGCAGATCGACGACGAGGAACGTCAAGGTGCCCGCGACCACCAGCGAGGCGATCGTCACCGCTCCCAACACGCGGTACTGCAGAAGGGAGTACCCGACCACGAGAACGAGGCCGATGAGGCCCGCGATGAGGCCGCTCAGCAGCTGCGTCGACCCGAGCGTCGCCGAAATGGTGTTCTGGCTCTGCACGGTGAAACTGATGGGCAGAGCACCGAACTTCAGCTGGTCGGCGAGCGTCTTGGCCGTGTCTGCGGTGAAGTTGCCCGAGATCTGAGGTTGCCCGTTGGTGATCACGGCGAGGGTGCGCGGGGCAGAGATGACCTGACCGTCGAGCACGATGGCGAATTGGTTCTGCGCCCCGGTGAGCCCGGAGAGCCGGGTGGTGACAGTGGCGAATTCAGCCGTGCCCTGGTCGTTGAAGGTGATGTTGACGACGTACTGGCCGGTCGACGCGCCAGAACTGGTCTGCGCCACGCCGCTTGTCGCGTTCGTCACCGTTTCACCCGAGACCTCGACGGGGCCGAGGATGTATTTCGCGCCGTCGTTGCCACAGGCCACCAGGGGCTGATCTGCGGGCGCCTGACCCGCATCCGTCGCCGCTGTCGAACTGCAGTCGATGTTCAAGAACTGGTCTTCGAGAGCGGGAGTCACCCAGGCCAGGTCGCTGTCGTCGGTCGGCTGCGCGGTGGGTGTGCTGTCGAGGCCGGGAGTCGGCGTTGTCGTCGGCACGGTTGCAGTGTCGGTGACGAGCACGGGGCGGAATTCGAGCTTCGCCGACGCTTCGATGCGGGCTAGTGTGGCGTCGTCGGGCTTGCCCGGGATCGACACCACGATGTTCTGGCCGCCCTGGGTGGAGATCTGCGCCTCGGAGACACCACTGGCATCGACCCGCTGCCGGATGATCGACACCGCCTGGTTCACCTGGTCATTAGAGACCGTCTGCCCGGTCTCGAGCTTCGGCGCGAGGATGATCTCTGTGCCGCCCTCGAGGTCGAGCCCCAGCTTGGGTAGCCACGAACCGCCGCCCCAGATTGCCCCTGCGGCAGTGGTGCCGGCGAGGGCGATGAAGATGACAAGGAGCCAGACGAGCGTGCGTCTGGCTCTCTTGACGGCGGTTGATTTTGCCACCTGCGAAACTCAGCTTTCTCTGACGACCCCGTAAAACAGTACTGCACACGAACAATACCTGAGTACCATTCAGTTTGAGCCACTAGGGCGTCAACGCCCCACGGCGTGTGCGCATACCTGTTCTACGAGACCGCGAACGGGAAACGAACTACTCGCCCGACTTCTTGTCGGTACGCGGCTTGCCGTTCTCATCGAGCGGAACACCGTTGAGAACAGTACCGGATGTTTCGGTCTTGTTTTCGTCATTACGGCTTTCGTGGATACGCTCGCCGAATTCGGGTTCGGTCTGGTCGTCGATGGTTTCGGTGTCGGTGATGGCGAGTGGCTCTTCGTTGGGCACGACACGGGTGACCGTCTGGCGGTGCACCTTCAAGACCGTGCCCGGGGTGGTCTCGAGCAAGATCTGGTTGTTCTCGACGTCGATATCGAGAATCGTGCCGTAGACGCCGAAGTTCGTCATGACGTATGCGCCGACGCCGATCTTCTGGGTGAGTTCTTCGGCTTCACGCTTGCGCTTGCGCGAATTGCGCACCATGAAGATAATGAGTACGGCCAGTACGGCCAGCATGATCAGGGTTAACGGATCCATTTAAAAGTTCGAGCCTTCCAAAATTTGGGGGTGCAGACGGGCCCCAGCATACAGAGCGGGGCTGAGCGTCAGCTTGAATTATAGCTCGTCGCCGAACAACTGCTGTGTGCCTGCCCGTGCGCCTTCGTTGCCGGTAGGGCGATGTTTGTGGGCCAACTGTTCGGCG
>JAODBB010000137.1 GCA_025463745.1 Subtercola sp. | reverse complement strand
ACCGCTGAAAGCATCTAAGCGGGAAGCCGGCTTCGAGATGAGATTTCCATACCAGTAATGGTGAGAGGCTCCCAGGAGACTACTGGGTTGATAGGCAGGATGTGGAAGCACCAACTAACGAGGTGTGCAGCTGACCTGTACTAATAAGCCAACAACTTCAACAACACCACCCCACACATTCATGTGTAGGGCTGAAAAACTTCTGCCCAACAAGGCACTCGCGTCCACTCTGTGGTTCCCGACATACGGTCGGGGCTGTGAACAACAGCACACAACTAAACAAGCACTGCAGCTATGCAGAAACGTTTAGACCCCGGTTACAACACCGTAGTCCCTAATGTTTCGGCGGCCATAGCGAGAGGGAAACGCCCGGCAACATTCCGAACCCGGAAGCTAAGACTCTCAGCGCCGATGGTACTGCAAGGGAGACCTTGTGGGAGAGTAGGACACCGCCGGACTCACTTTAGAAAAGCCCAGCTCCTTCGGGAGCTGGGCTTTTCTGCTTTAACCCGAGGTACGTTGTTGGGGGTTATAGGCCAGAACGTGTGTATGGGATCGGGCGTGTCATGTTTGTCCGGCCCATCCTTTTCGGGTCCAGAGGCCCGTCTTCGGCGCTGAGTCCGGTGTCGTACAGGGCTGGGCTGGGATCTGTTGCAGCAGCGCGGTCCCTGCGGCGGCGGATTCGCCGGCGCACCATTGGCAACTGAGGACATCGAGTTGGTCGCTGACCGTGATCAGTAGGCGCCAGGTACCGACCCCGAGCCCATCGACGAGAACCGCGTGATGGATCCCCGGTGACGGGCCGGGAGTGGGTTGCAGCTCCCAGCACCAGGCGCTCTCGTGCCGGAACGCCCGGCCCGAAGGGGCTGGGCCGCACCTCTCTGTTCCCGACGATATTCGTGTTGACGAACCGGAACTCGCGTCAGCCGACCGGTGCAGCCGTTATGCCCCCGGCCGGAGTCAATTCTGGCGTATCGCTGGTTTTCGCCTGAGGCGCCGGAGTGCCAAGGGGATACAGCGTCTGAGCGCGAAGATAATACTCATCGCTACTTGTGATGCCCGAACGAATTGCTGTGTCTCCTACGGCGATATCGAGGTTGGCCCAATTGATAACTCCCTGCAGGTCTGGCGTGCGGCCCAGGTAGAACTTGTACATCAGCGAAACACGCGACCGGGCGGTTTCGACCGAGTTCCAGATCTGGTTGACCAACCACAGCCGACCGTGGGTGGGGATAGTCGCAGCCCACGAAGCGGCCTCGTTGTAGCTAGCCTGTCTGCCGATCAGCGCAGAGTAGAGAGCTGCAACCCAGTAGATGTCGCTCTTGCCAGCTCGTGCATAGAATTCATCGGAGGCGTAGAAACTACTCTCGATGTCGTCGGTGGTCAGTAGTCCGTTCTTCATTCCGCTGAGCCAGCTCGAGCGGCCGCCAGCATCCGGTTCGCGTGCCAAGATCTGACGGTATGCGGTGTCGATGCGGATGAGCCTGTACTCATCGCTGTTCACGAAACCCAAAGAGACAACGGTACGCGGATTGCCCGCAGCAAGGAACTTCGACCAGCCTGCGACTTCGGAAGCGGCTGGCTTTCGATTGAGGAAGTCTACGTAGAGCGCTGTCAGGTACGAGCTCGTCGCAGCTTGAACGCCTGGAGATGATGTTGGTGGTCTGGTCAGCACGAACGACTTCTGAATTGACTGACCATCGCCGACGGTGAACGGGTTCGACGTGACGTCGTTGAAGTCGTTCGGCCCTGTGTAGTAGAGATGGAGCCGGTAGGTCGCCGGGTAGAGCTGGCTGAAGGTGAAGCTGCCCGCCTGATCGGTGTCGAACGCCGCGTCAACGGCGACCCAACTGTTCGACGCGTCGAGACGCTCTATTCCAGCAGAGATGGAGTCACTTGACGTACACGATTGGCAGGAGACCGATGCCGCGATCGATGCCGATCGCACCAACGCAACATTCATCGTGAGCGTCTGACCGAATGCAATGGTGAAGGGTTTGTCGCCGGCAGGATTGTCGGCTGTCGAGTTGATCGACTGATCGTCGATAAAGGCGTGGGGCGCGCCATACGGAAGTCCGATTTCGAGGAAGTCCAGGCTATACGTACCGGCCGGTAGTGGATAGAGCTGTGCGAAGCCGTCTTGGCCTGTTTGGCCACCGACAATGGCCCAGTTGTGGTCTATCGATCCATCTGAGTTGTAGCGCGTCACGCCTACCTGGATGGGCTCTTGCGGTGATCCCGCTTTGTCGGTGACGTGGAGGTTGACCGCAGCCGGTTTCGTCATCGTCAATTGAAGCCCAGTGATGTCTGCCGCAACGTGATAAACGCCCGGGCTGCCCACTACAGCGAGATCGTCGGCCGTCTGGAAAGTGATGTAGTTGGGCATATTGTTCTGAAACTGCAGGATGACATCGGTACTGGCACCCACATCGATGCTGAATGTTCCATCGAGATGCACGGCGGCCTCGACGAGCCCGCCAGTTGTCGGGTCGTGCGCCCAATCGCTGTCGCCGATGTTCTTGAAGTGCACGACGACGGAATTAGGTGAGAAATACGTCTGGTCGTCGACTTCGAGGTGCCCGCTGATGGTGTGCGTCGTCGTCACGGCCACGGCCGAAGGCGACGCTGTCGCTGGAGTCGCCGGACTGGTGACGAGCAGCGAAATGACGACAGCCGCGACAGCCGCGATGGTGCATAGAGCCTTCACTGTTCCCCCAATATTGTTAGCGAAAGCTTAGCGATAACCGAGGTCAGACGAGGCCTGTGTACGACTCCCAGGCCTCGGGTGCAGGGGGAAGATCGTCACGGATGACGGTGGCTTCGATGAGGCCGTAGGGCCGATCATCCGCGTTGAAGACCTCGTTGTTGTTCTCTACGCCGAACGGCTGCAGGTTGTAGAGGAAGTGGTGCTTGTTCGGCGCCTGGAACCGGATCTCGGCGATGAAGTCATAGGCCTCGAGAACGGCTTTGCCCATTTCGTAGAGCGTCTGTTGCAGCGCGAGCGAGTGCAGGGTGGCGAACTTCTCGATGATGATCCTCTTGATGCTGAGATAGGTGGCCTCCCAATCGACGTCGATGGTGGTGAAGCGCCACTGGGCAACGAGCGAGGTGGCCATGACACGATCGTGGGTCGGCTCGAGGAGCGTGTACGGGTCTTCGAGAAAGCCGGCGAACTCTGAGCCGGTGGACTTCAGGATGACCAGGTCTTTGAATCCGCCGACGACGATGTTTGTGCGTTCTGTGCCTCTTCCGGTCACGGTCACTGCGGCCGTTCGCGTCTCTTGCCCTTTACGAACCCAGGAGTGGTCGTGCTCGACACCATCGACGAGTACACGTTGCCATTCGAACTCTTCGACTTCGATTCGTGCGCTCTCGACGTATTCGACGGTATCGACGAAATGGGCTCCGAGCTCGAGGGCGTACGTCTCGATGGAGAGCAGCCCCTTCTCCTTGGCGAACGAGTAGGCGGTTTGTTTCTGACTGTCGGTGGGTAGAACCTTCGACTGGTCTCCGGCCAGGTAGGCGTCGGCGAAGTCACCCTTCAACGCGGTCGAGACGTTGATGTCTCTGATTTCGTGCCGATCGGTGTCGCGGTAGATGCGAACGACGCGGTTTTCGGCTTTGCCATAGCGGTTGTGCCCTAGAACGATTGTCACGGGTGGGGTGCTCCTGTCGGTGTGCGGTTCTGGTAGGGGAAAATGGTCGGTGGCGGTCAGGCTGATCGGATGGTTTCGAGGCTCAGCAGCGCGCCTGTCAAGAGGGCCGGAGAGACGGCGTCGTTGATCGAGAACACCGGCGTGCCGCGGAGCCAGGTGGTGTGCACGACGCCGTGCAAGTCTGATCCTTCGAAAGCCGTGAGCTTGTTCTTGTGCTGCAGCTGTTCGGCGTTCACTGTGAACGTCTCGTCGGGAGCGAACGCGACGAGATCGGCGTCGGATCCGATGGTGAGAGAGCCCTTCGCCGAAAGGTGTGCCAGGCGTGACGTCGACACGGCCATCCACTCGATGACGCGGTCGAGGCTGATGCCTCGTGAACGTGCGGCAGACCACACCGCGGGGAGGCTGACTTGCAGGCCCGAGATTCCGCCCCACGCCAGGCCGAAGTCGCCGCCGTGGCCGAGCTTCAGCTCGCGCGTGCTGGGGGAGTGATCGGAGGCGATGAGATCGATGTCGCCGGCGACGAGGGCCTGCCAGAGCAACTCGCGGTTTGCCTCGTCGCGGATGGGCGGGCAGCATTTGTACTGGGTCGCGCCGTCAGGGATGCTCTCGGCCGCGAAGCTCAGATAGTGCGGGCAGGTCTCGACAGTGAGGCGAAGGCCCTCCTGTTTTGCGGCGCGAATGGCCGGCAGTGCCGCGGCCGACGAGAGGTGCAGAATGTGCGCCCGCGCACCGGTAGCCCGAAGGCCCTCGATGATGTGGTCGATCGCGGTCTTCTCCGCCGCTTCGGGGCGACTCGCGACGAAGTCGTCGTAGCTGAGGCCGCCCGCGTTTTCGTGTTCGGCGAGTACCCCGGGATCTTCGGCGTGCACGATCAGCAGCCCGTCGAACAAGGCGATCTCAGCCAACGCGGCGTGCAGTTGGGGGGTTGTGAGGTGCGGGAATTCGTCGACACCGGAGGGCGAGAGAAACGCCTTGAATCCGAAGACTCCGGCGTCATGGAGTGCTTCGAGGTGTGTCAGGCTCGAGGGAATAGCGCCGCCCCAGAACCCGACATCGACGCTGGCCTGGCGGGCGGCGGCCGCACGTTTAAGCTCGAGCGCTTCGGGGGTGGTCGTGGGAGGGATGCTGTTCAGCGGCATGTCGATGATGGTGGTGACGCCGCCGGCCGCCGCGGCCCGAGTTGCGCTGGCGAAACCCTCCCAGTCGGTGCGTCCCGGCTCGTTGACGTGTACGTGCGAGTCGACGATGCCCGGGATCAGAACCTGGGATGCGGGCAGCGTGACGTCGGTTGCCGACTCGAACGGCGCATCCACTTGGTCGATGGCGACGATGAGACCGCCTGAGATGGCGAGGGCCGCCGGGCGGAAGACGCCGTCGATGTAGGCCCGTTCAGCCCTGACAATGGCGTCGTAGTGCTCAGTCAATCGTTCCTCCGTGCGGGTGTTCAGGGCTGCCGGATGGCATGGTCAGCATAACTTTTCGTTGTGACCGGATGCGCAAAGGGCGAAATGTCGCTGACACACACCGGCGGTATTCTGGGGGCGAAAACCCGGCGCCGGCAAGGAGACTCCCGCGATGAATGCTCTGGTCGACGACGGATTCAGCTGCCCGAAGCGTATGGAGTTCGGACCGTGCGGTGGCGTTGAATTCGACGGTTCGTGCGAGGTCTCGGCGCACCGCTGTGTGTTCGTCGATGCCGAGACGGTGCGGTGGGGCGGGTCGGTGCGTGCGGCGGCGGTCGAAAATGGCACCATCGCCCGCGGAGCTGAGACGCGGCGTGCGGTAGCGATCGCGAGGCCGGGCGGGGTCGGCACAGCGCATAGTGCGGCCGAAGCGAACGCGGTCGCAAGCGACTTCGCGGCGTTGCTGCAGGCTCGGCAGATCGTGGTGGGTGACTTTCCCGCGCGAGCGCTCGACGTTCGGTCGACCGAGGAGTGCGCGAGCATCATGGCGGGGTCGGTGGATGCTGCGCTCTCGGGTGATTCGGGGGCGCACCGGGTGCAGTTCTCGCCCACCTATCGCGCCCAACTCATTCAGGGCGCCGGGTTGGCTGCGCTCATCGGGCTGAATTGTCGCGATCGAAACCGGGTGGCGATCGAGGGAGAGCTGGCGGGGCTGGCGGCCGTTGGAGTTGCCGGTGTGCACTGTGTGACGGGTGACCACACGCTGACCGGTTCGAGGCCGGACGCAGTGCCGGTGTTCGATCTCGACTCCACCCGAGTGGCAGCTCTGGCCGCAGATGCCGGGCTTCTGGTGTCGGTGGGGGAGGCTCCCGCGACGCCGCCGACCGCGCGTCGCGCCGCGCGACTCGTCGAGAAGCAGAAGGCCGGGGCGACTGTCGCCTTCGTGAATCACTCGGGCGGGGCGGTGCCCGTGGCGCGGTTCATCGCCGAGGTTCGGCGCCTCGAGCACGAGGAGGGGCTGGCCGAGCTGGGATTCATCGCCTGTGTGCCGATGGTGGTCGATCGCGGGAGCGCCGAGTTGCTTGCGACCTTCACGACGTTGGTACTGCCGGAAGGATACCTCGAGCGGATTCTGGGCGCGCGCGACGTCTACGCCGAGGGAGTGGCAGCCGCGATCGAACTCAGTGAGGAGCTGCTGGCGCTGGGCGGTGTTGTCGGGGTGAACCTGTCGGGGGGCCCGGCAGAGGGGCGCGAGGCTTTTTTCGCCGAGGCACTCGCGCGGGTGGCGAGTGGCATCGGCCGGCGATAGGCCGCGGGTAGGTAGGTGGCCGACGCGAACGGTCATGCGCGCTGCGGTCAGCCGGGCAGCACGGTGGTGAGCCACGTGCCGCCTTCGGTCAGGGTGTATTCGGTGCGCTGGCTCGCGGTGTCGGGATGACCGTGCCAGAAGGTGACTCGTCGGGGGCGCAGTACGACGCCCGTCCACGTAGGCGGCGGCGTCAGAGTTCCGGCGGGATGCGCGGCCTCGAACTCGGCCCAGATACGCTGCCGCTCGGCGAGCTCGAGTGCCGCGAAGTCATCGTCGTTCAGCCACGCCAAGACCTGCAAATAGTACGAGCGGCGCCGATAGACCGACGCGGCCTCGTCGTCTGGTGCCGGTTCGACGTCGGCCACCACGACGAGCTGGCGGGCGAGCTCGGGCCACGCGATGGCGAACGAGGCTCGTGGTGAAACGGCGAGTTGAGCGAGCTTGCGGGAACGGGCATCCGAGTGGATGAAAAAGGCTTCATCGGTGAACTCGCTGAGCAGAACGTGCCGCACGTCGGGATAGCCGCCCGGGGTCACGGTCGAGAGCGCAATCAGCGGGCGCACCGGGTCGTCGTTCGAGGGCAGCCAGTCGCGCAGTTCGTCGAGAAAGGGAGCAGGCATCACGTGACCTTGCC
The DNA here is from genome assembly GCA_025463745.1 of Subtercola sp. Classification (GTDB taxonomy): domain Bacteria; phylum Actinomycetota; class Actinomycetes; order Actinomycetales; family Microbacteriaceae; genus Subtercola. The sequence goes on along the minus strand of JAODBB010000137.1, from coordinate 2,954 downwards.
GGCGCCCGCCACAGGAACGGCGCCCTCTGGGGGAAGCTTGCCCGGGTTCAGCAGGCCCTCGGGGTCAGTCTCCGTTGCGAGCCGGCGAGTGCGCTCGACCTCATGATCCACCTCCCAATGGTGCGGGTTGTGCGAGCCGACGCCGAGCGCGGCGAGGGCGTCGAATCCGGCGTAGACCTGGTCGCGATTCTCGTAGATGCCGGCGAGCATGCCGATGGGGCGGCCGTGCTGGGCTTCGATGTGCAGCATTCCCCCGTTGTACACCGCATGCACCTCGTCGATGCGTTCGACGAGCGCATCGCCCGAGACTTCGACGTGAAAATAGATGCCGGGGTCGCTTTTCTGCAGCCACTCGATGGGGTGATTGTACGAGAGCATACTGATCTTCATCGACGCGGCGGGTCCTTCACGAACATCCTCGATGCGGCCTCCGGCGCCGAAGATGAGGGCGGTCGCGGCTTCGACAGCGTCGGCGTCGATGATGGCACGAAGGCTCGCGCGGTCTTTCGGAATCGCGGGATCGTCGGGCAGCGCGTTCGCGAGCACGGGCAGATCGGCAGAGACGAGGCGGGGGGTGGGCTCGAGCTCTCCGATTTCGCGGATGACGCTCAGCGCGGCCTCGAAGGTGTCGAAGCTGGCATAGAGTCCGCGCCAGTTCTGCAGTGGTTCGAGCTTGAGGGTGGCTCTCGCGATGATGCCGAGAGTGCCATAGGTGTGCACGTAGGGTGCCGCGGCCTCGCCTTCGACGTGGATGAGCCGGGCATCCGGAACCGCGTGCACAACGTCGAGTGCGAGGGCGAAACCGGTGTGGTTCGAGCCGTGTTTGATCGATCCAGTGCCGCCTGACCCGCCGGAGAGAAAGCCGCCGATGGTCGACTGGGCGGTCGAGGGGTACATGAGAATCTGCTGGCCCGCCGCATTCGCCGCCTGCTCGATCATGACCATGGGTGTGCCGGCCTCGACGGTGATGAAGCCGTCGCCCACCTCGACCACGCCGCGCGCCTTCGACATGTCGAGCACGAGACCGCCGTGCAGTGGGATGCCCTGCCCGTAGTTGCCCGTACCCTTGCCCCGAGGGGTGATAGGCACGTGGTGCCGCACGGCAGCGCCCACGGTTTCGGCGATCTGTTCGGCGGTGGTGGGGAATGCAACGACATCGGCCAGGCCGAGCGGCAGCTGCTCAGACAGGATGGGCGAGAGGTACGCGCCGTCGAGCGACGCCTTCTCGCGGGCCCGCAGCTCGGTGGTGACGGCCTTATCGCCGAGCAGGTCGCGGAGTTCGGAAAACAGGCCGTCGATGTCGGGCGTCTGGTCGGTCATGCTGGTGTTCCTTCTGTGGTGTGGGGCAGGTTGGGCTGGGGGGGAGGCTGGTCGTGGTCGTGGTCGTGGTCGTGGTCGTGGTCGTGGCTGCGGGTGCTGGTTATGGCTGCGGGTGCTGTGCCGGTCAGGCTGGGCGATGCGGGTGCCGGCCTTATCGGCGCGGCGCCCCTGACGGGCGGGTCACCGGGCGGTTGTGCTGAAACCGATGCGTTTCGGTGCGGGTGACGGGGTGAAGACGGCGATCTCGGCGAGGGCGGCCGCGGCCTGCGCCACATTCGCCTCGAAGTGAGCCTTGCCGTATTCGGCGTTCGCCGTGGTCGGGTCGCCGATGACCCCACTGGCTGCGAAGTCGTTGCTGACCCAGCCGAAGCTGACGGGCTTGCCGAACCCGACGTATTCGTAGTCGAGCAGGTTCTCGGGAACGCTGCGTACGGCGAGACTCAGGTCGACCAGCTCGGGGCGAAGGTGCAGCACGACGCTGGTTTCGACGTGGCCGGCGTGAATGCCGAGGCCGAATTCGTTCTCGCCCGACTTCGCGCCGCCGTTGGCCGGCATCATGCCGCCGATCAAGAAGGTCTGCAGGCCGAAGCGGCGGCGAAGTTCACGGCAAGCGACCTGCAGCAGCGCGACGTTGCCGCCGTGTCCGTTGTAGAACACGAGCTTGGTGCACGGCGTCTGAGCGATCGATTCGCCGATCTCGACGATGGTCTGCATGAGGGTGTCCCAGCTGAGCCAGACCGTTCCGGGTGCCCAGTGGTGCTCGTCTGATTTCGTGTAGGCGAGCCCGGGCAGCAGCCAGGCGTTCACGCCGTTCGATGCTGCGAGTTCGACTGCGGCTTTCGCCGACGCCTCAGCGACCAAGAAGTCGGTCGAGAGCGGCAGGTGCGGGCCGTGGTGTTCGATGGCCCCCGTCGGCAGCACGATCACCGAGTCGGTGCGAAGGGCTTCGACGGCGGCGAGGCTGGAGAGTTCGACGAGATTGCGGGGCATGGTGTTCCTTGGTGTGGTGAGGGTTTGGGTTTCGATGCGCGGCGCTGGGCGGCGCTACTCGGCGTGGGCGGTGTCAGTGCATGATCATTCCGCCGGTGACGTTGATGGCCTGGCCGGTGAGGTAGTCGGCGTCTGCGGAGGCGAGAAAAGCGGCGACACCGGCGACATCGTCAGGGCGGGCAAGGCGGCCGAGCGGGGAGTAGCTGCTCCACTCGGCGACGTCGTCGTCGGTGCGGGTGGCTGCGCCCATCTCGGTGAGCACGTAGCCGGGGCAGATGCAATTAGCGGTGATCGCCTCGCAGCCGAGTTCGAGGGCCGTCACGCGGGTGAGTGCGATGACGGCGGCTTTGGATGCGGCGTAGTGGGCTTGGCCGGCCCCGCCGGTCTTGCCGCCCATGCTCGCCATGTTGATGATCTTGCCGGGCTGCTTGGCCGCGATCATCCAGGTCGCCGCCACTTGGGTGGTCACGAGCATCGAGCGCGTGTTGATGGCGAACATGTCATCCCAGTCGGAGACGGAGATCTCGAGCAGGGGAGCGAAGCGCAGGATGACCGCGTACTTGAAGAGCACGTCGACACCGCCGAGCGCGGCGATCGCCACGCCGAGCATCTCACCAGTGTTGTGCTCGTCGGCGAGATCGACA
>JAODBB010000135.1 GCA_025463745.1 Subtercola sp. | reverse complement strand
ACTGGTGATTGAAATCCTCGGATCGAGCACAGCCGCACTCGGCGTGCGGAAGCGAGTCACGGTCGGGGCGCGGCCTCTGGGTTCTCAGACTTCTGGCCCGTCTCGCGCGGGTTCGGCCACGGTGACGAGTGGTGTTCGTGCACGATCATCCATTCGTCGCCGAACTTCTGCAATGCCATGGTCAGCCGGCACTTGTCATCTGCGGCGTCAAGCAGCGCGTGCGCGACGGCCACCGTGTCGCCGACGATCACTGCCAGTTCATGAAGGTGGAAGGATGCCTCACCGCCGGCGCTGTAGGCGAAGAACAGCTCCCACGTTTCGCGGTATTGCTCGAGGCCGATGGCCTGGATCGGCTCCGGTACGTCGAACATCACGATGTCGCTCGCGTGATGGGCGAGCGTACCCGCCAGATCGCGGCTCTGAACGGCCTGTTCCCACATCGCAATGATGCGACGGATCTGCTCGCTGTCGTCTGTCATGCGCTCAATCCAAGCCGGATTCGGGCTGCACGGCAACGAGATCGTGCAGCACAATGCGGGCGATTCGCCGAGGATAGGTTCGAGCATTGACAGTCAGAGATCGAACTGTTAGCGTTCTGATTATGAACGAACCGGAGATGACCTTCAGCAGCAGCCTCGAGCTGATCCGCTGGATCGGCTGGGCACAGCGCAAGGTCGGCGAAGACTGGATTCGCGCGCGCGAACTCAGCCATGAGCAGGCATTCGCACTCGGCTTTCTGGAGCAGAACCCCGGCTCGATCCAGCGCGATATCGCGCAAATGACCCGTACGAGTGCGGCGAGCGTCTCGAGCCTCCTGCAGGGGCTCGAGCGTCGCGGGCTTGTCGAACGCCGCACGGAGAGCGGCAACGAGCGCAGCAAGCGCGTTTACCCGACGACGGCCGGCGTCGAACTCATCGCTGGCTTCGAAGCTTCGATGGCCGCCGCCGACGATACCATCCTCGCCCCCCTGGATGAGGCTGAGCGGGCCACCCTTCACGCCCTGCTCACGAAGGTCACCTCCGTGTTGCCACAACCCACCCGGTCGTAACCGCCAGGCTGCGCTCGACCCGGAGTCGACCGGTCGGGGCGCATCCAGAACATCACCCACTTTCTCTCGCCGTGCCGGCGTCTGTCGGCGCGCGCTCGAACCTGCCCGTAAAGGAGCACTCATGAGCACGTCGAACCTCTCTTCAGACCAGGCCGACGCCGTCGGCACCAACCGCTGGTACCTCTCTGCCGCGCCGATCGTTCGCGCACTCGTGCACCTCTGCGTGCCGATGGCCGCCGCAATGATCGTCGGCGCCGTCTACAACCTCATCAACGCCGGCTTCATCGGCTCGCTGCATGACGCAACTCTGCTGGCCGCCGTCACGTTCGGCACCCCGCTGCTCGGACTCGTCATGGCGATCGGCGGTGTGTTCGGCGTCGGCGGTGGCGCACTCATCTCACGGCTGCTCGGCGCTTCGGAGCATGAACCTGCGAAGGCCGGCGAGATCAAACACGTCTCGTCGTTCGCCCTCTGGGGCGCGGTGATCGCCGGAGTCGTGCTCGGCGGCAGCGGGCTGCTTCTGCTGCACCCGCTCGTGTCGGTGCTGGGTGCAGATGCCGCCGCGGTGCCCGCGACGAGTGCGTACGTCGCCGTCATGCTCGCCTTCGTACCCGTGCTCGCGGCAGCGTTCTGCCTCGAACAGATCGTGCGGGCAGAAGGTGCAGCACGTCAGGTGATGATCGGGCTGATCGCCTCGACGGTGGTCAACGTCGTGTTCGACGTGCTGTTCATCCTCGTACTGCACTGGGGTGTCGCCGGCGCCGCGTTGGCGATGGGCCTGTCGAATCTCGGCGTCGTCGTCTACTTCATCATCTGGCTGCAGCAGCACAGCGAGCACGTGAGTCTCGCGCCACGATGGTTCACGCTGTCGGCCGCCGTGCTCAAGCCCGTCTTCGGGGTGGGAATCGGCGAGTTGCTGCAGGCCTCCTTTCTGATCGTGACCTCGCTCGTGCTCAACAACCTCGCGGTGGCCTACGGCGACAGTGCGCTCGCGGCAATGGGCGTTGCGGTGCGCATCGCTCAAGTGCCCGAGTTCTTGGTGATGGGCGTCACGCTCGGGGTGCTGCCTCTGCTCGCATACTCGTACGGCAAGGGAGATCGTGCCCGCCTCCGGTCGGCGCTGCGGGTCTCTGCCATCACGGTGGGCGGCATCGTGCTGATCTCCGCGGCGACGGTGTTCGCGTTTCGTGATCAGGTGTTCTCCGCGTTCGTCGCCGATCCATCGGTGCTCGCGATCGGAGTCACCATTCTCACGGCGCAGCTCGTGGCGATGATCGTGAACGGATTCACGGGCCTCATCACGTCACTGTTCCAGGCGGTGGGGCGGTCGGCGGCCGCAATTGTCATGTCGATGGCGCAGGGTGTGCTCTTCATTCCGATCGTGCTGTTCGGAAACCTCTGGTTCGGGCTGGCCGGCATCATCTGGTCGCTGACCGTCTCCGAGGGCATCGTGTTTCTCATCGGTGGCGGGATGTGGCTCTCCTCTCGACACGCGATCGACCGGGGCCTCGCCGAGGGCAGTACCGAGCGCGCCGATGGGATGCTCGAGCCGGCGGCGGCCTGAGCGCCGGGCCGTGCGTGGATGCACCAGTTCATTGTGGGGGCGGGAGCACTCCGCTCCGGAGGGCGTCGAACAGCCGCTCGAGGCGCACGCGGTGGTCGTCGACCACAGCGCTGCGGGGCTCGTCGGAGATGAGGCGACGCGCGGTCTGCACCAGCACGGTGCCGTAACCGGAGATGAAGAAGGCGGCGAGCAGCACGCTGTCACCCTCGAAGTCAGGGTCTTCGTCGAGCTCTTCGGCGAGAATTCGTTGCAGATCGGCTGCGATCTCTCGCGCCCGCGCGATCAGTGCCGGCGAGGCCGCGACGGTTCGAAAGAAGGGGATGGATCGGTCGTTGACGCCGGAGAGCGGGTGACGGTCATCGAAGAGACGGAGGGTCGCTTCGCGCAGCGATACCAGCACGTCGACACCTGATGCGCGGTCGCGCACCGCCGTGCGCAGAAGCTCGACGGCGTCGTCGGCCCGATCCAGAAAGAGATCCTCCTTGCGCGGGAAATGTTTGAAGACCGTCACGCTCGAAACCCCGGCCTCTCGCGCAACCTCGGCGACCGTGACGGCGTCATACCCGCGCTCGAGAAAGAGCCGAGCCGCGACATCCGCGATCTTCGCACGCGTCTGCGGGCCGCCTCGCTCGCTGGTTCTGGGCACCTATCCCTCACTTCCTTGTGCAACTAAACTTAGTGACATAATATAGTCGTATGTCGTCCCAACCTACCACCGTCATTGTCTCGCGCTCCCCGCGCTCCCCGCGCTCGCTGCGGGAGGCGTGGGTGGCATTGGCCGGGCTGTCTGCGATATTTCTGTTCGAGATGCTCGACAACTCGATTCTGAACGTGGCCTTGCCGACGATCGGGCGCGAACTGCACGCTTCGACGACCGGGCTGCAATGGGTGACGGGCGCCTACGCCGTCGTCTTCGGCGGGTTGATGTTGGCGTTCGGCGCGATCGCCGACAGGTTCGGCCGACGACGGATCATGCTCATCGGTCTGGTGCTGCTCGGCCTCGCAAGCCTGGCGACTGCCTTCGTCTCGACTCCCGAGCAACTGATCGCAGTGCGGGTGGCGATGGGCGTCGCGGCCGCGATGACGACTCCGGGATCGATGGCGCTGGCTTTCCGGCTATTCGATGAGGAGAGCCTGCGCGTGCGGGCCCTCACCCTCATCACGACCGTGGGTCTTGTCGGGCTCGCATTCGGCCCTACGGTGGGTGGATTTGTGCTCGCCATTGCTCCCTGGCAGGTACTGCTGCTGATCAACGTACCGATCGCTGTGCTCGCATTCGTCGGCGTGCGGGTAGGCATCGCTCGAGACGTGGCGGCCGATCTGCACCGCGACCCGGTGGATGTTCTGGGTGCGGTTCTGGGCACGGCGACGATCATGCTCGCCCTTGTTGCACCAACTCTCTTCGTCAACGCCGGCGCCGGCTCGTGGCTGGCGTGGACGGCCACCGCGGCGGCGGTTCTGGGCGCGATCGCCTTCGTTGTGCGCGAGCGCTCGGCGCGGCATCCACTTCTCGACCTCGCCCTGATTGCTCGCCCGCTCGTCTCCAGCGGACTGGCGTTCAAGGCGGCAGCCGGACTGGCGACCGCCGGCCTCGGGTACATGGTGACCCTGCAGTTACAGCTCGACTGGGGCTGGCCGCCCGCGCTCGCCGCGATCGGATTGCTTCCGCAGGTTGTCGTGCTCGTGGCATCCGGCCCCATCGTCAACCCGTTCGTGCAGCGGGTCGGTATCGACCGGGCCGCGTGGATCAGCGCGATGGCGGTCGTGTTGGGACTCGCCGTCTACAGCCTGCTGGGCAGCTTCGGGTACGGGTGGGTCGCGATCGCACTCGTGCTCGTATCAGCCGGGATGCGCGTGGTCGGCGTCGTCGCCGGCGTCAACGTGCTTCGTGGCCTGCCGAAGAACCGCACGACCATCGGTGCGGCCCTCGTCGACACGGCGACCGAGGTCAGCTCGGCCGTCGGCATCGCCGTCACGGGCACCATTCTCGCGGCTCTCTTCACCGGCGATATCGTCACATCGAACTGGAGCTCGGTGCAGACCGCACAATTCCAGCAGGCGGTGACATTCGCAGGCCTTGCGCTCACCGTCGTGGCAGCGATGCTCGTCGGGTGGGGAATCGTTCGGGTTCGGCGTGCTGAACCTCGAGCGTCGTAGAATCGGCGTCATCTCGGCGCGAGTCGTTTCGAGCCGCAACAGGTTCGGCGGCTCGACGAGATGTCTCGTGGCAGAGAGAACGGAGAAGACGATGGAGTCAGTCAGAGAAGCACTCGAGGAGCACTGGCGAGCATCCGAAAGCGGAGATGCCGAGGTCGAGCATGCGATCTATGCCGACAACGGCATACTCGATTACCCGCAATCGGGTGAACGGTTTCGAGGCCGTATGACGATTCAGGCGCAACGTGGCGGGCACCCTGCCGATCGACATTTCACGGTTGTGCGCATCTCCGGTAGTGAGAATGTCTGGGTGAGCGAGTGCATAATCTCCTACGACGGCGTGCCGACTTATTCCGTGTCGATCATGCAATTCGATCGCGAGAAGGTCGTGCACGAGGCGCAGTACTTCGCCGACCCCTTTGGCTCTCCTGAATGGCGGCGGGCGCTCGCCGAGCCCATTCCCGGCCGGAACATCCAACGGGCCTGAACTCGGTCGGCTTCGAGCATCTACTTCAAGCATCAATAAGGAGCACCCCTCAGGACGGAGTTGGTCGCCATCGACAATGCCGCTCAGCGTGATGACCTGACACACACCTCTGGTTCACCATGATTTTGTTGCAACTGTCGAAAGAATGACAGTAGTGTCGAATTTTGAGCGGGCATAAACAATTTCGACTATCCGACAATAAAGGAGCAGCTTCGTGACCATGACGACGGGCACAATGACCGATGAACAGCGTGTATCTGTGGCGAAGGAGTTCCTTCTCCGACTCGACACCGGGCGTGACACGCTCGAGTTGTTCGACGAAGACGCTGTCTACTACTTTCCGAAGCGCGGAGTCATGCGCGGCAAGGCGCAGATAGGGGAATTCTTTCCGCAGCTCGGGTCGATCCTGAAGAGCATCGAGCACCATTCGATGTTCTTCAACATCGTGGTCGCCGGAGACATGGTTGTCATCGAAGGAACCAGCGAAGGTGTCACAGCCGATGGTGTGCCATGGAAGGCCGGAGTGACGCACGCGGGCAACTGGTGCGACGTATTCGAAGTGCGGGACTTCAAGATCCATCGCCTCGCGACGTACCTCGACCCCGATTATGCGAGTGCCGATACGGCTCGATACCCCTGGCTCTGAGGTCTCGCCGGCTGACGCGACGACGCGTGAATAACAACCCGGTCGTCACGCAATCATCCGTAGACGGCGTGCTTGACTTTTCGACGCTAGCGTCTAACAATGGTCATACTTGTCAAATAACTTCGGAGGATTCGTGAGCAAAACACCGGTTCGAGTCGGATTGATCGTTCCCAGCTCGAACGTGACTGTGGAGACAGAAATGCCACGGATCTTGGCCAGGGCGCCGGGAACCGAGTTCACCTTTCACTCCAGCAGGATGAGGATGAAGGCCGTCTCACCCGAACAGATCCGTGCGATGAACGCGCAGCGTGAGCGGTGCGTGATGGAGCTCGGAGACGCCGGGGTCGACGTGATGTTGTACGCCTGTCTGGTAGCGATCATGTCGACCGGCCTCGGAGCCCATCGCGATGCCGAGATGGGTGTCGCCGAGCAGCTCAGCCTGGGTGGATCTGAGGCAAAGGTGCTTTCGAGCGCTGGGGCGCTCATCTCGGGGCTTCAGGCCCTTGGCGCTCGCCGCATCGCGTTGGTGACCCCGTACATGCGGCCACTCGCTCAACAGGTCGTCGACTACATCGAGGCTGAAGGGTTCGAAGTCGCCGACTGGCGTGCGCTCGAGGTGGCCGACAACGCAGAAGTGGGCCGGATTCCCGGCGAACGCGTCATGGCGGCCGCTCGCTCTCTCGATCTGGCAGGGGTCGACGTGCTGGTGATTTCCGCGTGCGTACAGATGCCCTCACTCGACCTGGTGCAGACCGCTGAAGACGAGTTCGGTATTCCCGTCATCTCGGCTGCCACCGCCGGCGCATATTCCATTCTGCGCACCATCGGCGCATCCGTCGACATTCCTGGCGCGGGCTCGCTGTTGCTTGCTGATGCGAGCGTCGTCGCTTCATAAGTCGTCAACCAAGAAATACGAGAACAAGGAGAAGACCATGACTGACGAGCTAGAGATCGTTCCCAAAGCAGATCATCGGGTGATGGGTGTCGACCACGCAGCATTCCCCACTTTCGATCCCGCGGGAACGGTTCGATTTTATCGCGACGTGCTGCGGTTTCCCGTGGTTCACTCCATTTGCGCTGCAGGGTGGGGCCCCGACAAGCATCCCGACTTCATCCACTTCTTCTTCGACATCGGCAACGACGATCGCATCGCTTTCTTCTACTACTTCGGCCTGAAGCCCTATGGCGATCAGACCGCGCCTGGTGACTCGTGGGCGAGGCTTGACCACGACACCCCGCAGTTCTTCACGAACTCGAGGCACCTCGCTATTCATGTCGTTGACGAAGAAGACCTGCTGGAATACCGCAAGCGACTCGACGATTCAGAGTGGCCGGTCGAAATGCAGGTGATGCACGAAACGATCGAATCGATCTACACACACGACCCCAACGGCTACATGATCGAGATCACGCGGGCGCTTCGCCCGGTCACACCTCAGGAAGATCTCGACGCAGCAATCACGATCGACGCGCTGATCGACATCGCCGAGGGCGAAGACCCCTCGATGGACAAGCTGCTCGAACGCAAAGCGCAGCTCATCGTCGAGCGAGCCGAGGCGTGGGAACGCGCGCAGCAACACGAGCTCGCTCCCGAGCCGGTCTTGGTGCCTTGATGACGCGGCTCTACGTGCTTGAGGTTCCTGAGAACGAGGGTTTTGTTGAAGTCGCGGCCGCTGACCCTGTCATCACTGTCGACAAGGTCGGGCCGTATTTTCGGCTGTCGGCCGATGACGATATCGTGATCGACCGGCGTGCAACGGGAGCTCGTCACGCAGTTTGGTACAGCGCCGTGGCGGGACTTGAGAACTCCGTCATCACGCAGCAAGACAAAAACGCCTTGCGCGTTCAGAGACGATGACCCCAGATGTGCGGCTGGGCGCTGATCGCTACATAGCACCAGCCGCTCTGCCTGGAGACACTCTCACCACGGCTCATGAACTGAAAACGCACGATGGCGCCACGGTGCAGGGGCTGTTGCGGGTGGTACCCGGAGCGACCACCGTGGTGTTTCTGATGCACCCGAGGCAGGATTTCTCCCACCACGTGCTGGTGCCTGAATTTCTTTCGCGGGGATACGCAGTGTGGACACAGGGCTCACGAAGTGCGGGCAACGATCTCACACTGTTGCACGAGCAGGCTCTTCTCGACATGGCCGCCGGCCAGCTGTTCCTCCGAGAGGAGGGCTTCGAGAGCGTTGTGTCTGTGGGTCATTCCGGCGGAGCGACGCTTGCCGCTTTTTATATCGAGCAGGCTTCGCGTCTGCCACATCAACGGTTGGTTTCAACGCCCGGCGGTAAGCCAATACCGTTACAAGTCGCGTCGCTGCCGATGCCAGACGGCCTGATGATGATGGCGCCACACCCGGGCCAGGGAGCCCTTCTGCTTCGGGTGATCGACCCATCGGTCACAGATGAGTCCGATCCGCTGTCGGTGGATGACTCGCTGAACCCATTCGAACCAAGCAACGGCTTCCGGCTGCCCCCCGAGCCCTCGACCTACTCACACGACTTCATCGAGGGCTACCGGCGTGCGCAACATGCTCGCGTGGCCAGAATCGATGCTGTGGCCCGCGAACGGGTCGAAGCCGCCTCGGCGGCACGTCGTCGTTTCTCCTCGTCTGCAGATCCGAGAGACCAGCGCGCGTCACTTGCGACAGGAGTGCTCGCGGTCTACCGCACAGACGCTGATCTGCGAAACGTCGACCTTTCGATCGACTCCAACGCAAGGCCGTACGGTTCACTGTTCGGCTCACGGCCCGACCTGACCAATTACGGCATTGTGGGTTTCGGTAGGTTGACGACGCCAGAGGCCTGGCTTTCTACCTGGTCGGGGCTGTCGAGCCGTGCGAATCTGGTGAAAAACCTCGAATCGGTCACGGTGCCCACTCTTCTCGTTGAGCTGACGGGCGATCAAGCATCGTTTCCTGCCGATTCCGCCGCGCTCACACGCGCTTCTGCAAGCGAAGACTTCACGCATGTCGAAGTTGCCGGTCGTCATTTCGGTGCCCCTCTTGTTGCCGGCGGCACGTCGGGAGCGACGCTGACGGGTGAGGCGATGAATCACTGGCTCGGCAAAAGATTTCCCACCGGGGCATTCGTTTCGATGTAGCACTCCGCCTCGAGGCTGCTGCTCGAGGGTAACTCACGAGAGTCTCTCGAGCGGCAGCCGGAACTCAGGCGTGCGCCTTCTCCTGCTCGATCAGTCGCACGATCGCTTCGCGGAGATCTTTCTTCGATACCTTTCCAACGTTCGTCAGCGGAAAAGTCTTGAGTATTACTACCCGTTCGGGCAGCTTGTACTTGGCAAGGCCTTCGGCTAACAGAAAGGCGGCGAGCTCGGTTACGTCGATCGGCTCCGCACCGGTCTCGAGTATGAGACAGGCGCATACCTTCTCGCCGAGCACGCGGTCGGGCATCGCCACGACAGCCGCATTCGCGATGCTGGGGTGACGCAGAGCGACTTCTTCGACTTCTTCGGCGTGGATTTTCTCTGCGCCCCGATTGATGACGTCTTTGATGCGGCCCTCGATCGAGTAATACGTCGCGCCGTCGATCACGTGAGCCTTCGCGAGGTCACCCGTGCGATAGAAGCCATCGGGCGAGAACGACGCGGCGTTGTGCGCAGGCGCGCGGTAGTAGCCGCGGATTGTGTAGGGCCCACGAGCGCAGAATTCGCCGATCTCGCCGGGCTCGACAGCTCGGTCGGTTCCAGGATGCACGATCCGCACTTCGTCGGCCCAGGAGATCGGGGCGCCGACGGTGTGATGCCGCACGAACTCGGAGGCCCCGGGCGGCGTTGCCACGAACATCCCTTCGGCCATGCCGAACTTCTGGCTCGTGTCGATGCCGAACGTGTCTCGCAGGCGTTCGGCGAACCCGAGCGGGAGCTTTTGACCGCCAACGTAGAACTGGCTGATGCCCGAGAGATCGACGCCCGTCGAGCGTGGGTCATCGAGAAGCCGGATGGCGACCGCCGGGGGCACGAGCGGAATTGCGACCGGGTGCGTCGAAGCGATGAGATCGAGCAGAATGCCCGTTTCAGCGCTGGGCGCGAGCACCAGCGTTGCACCGCTGAGCAACGCCGACTGCAGGCCGAGTGCGATTCCGGCATTGTGCATGATCGGCAGCGGGTACAACACGACCGTACCCGGCCCCCAGCTCAACAGCTCCGCCCAGGCGCGAGCGTTGTACGCGTATTCCTCGTGCAGACGCGGTGCGACCTTCGGCAGCCCGGTCGTTCCGCCTGAGAGCTGGAATACAGCGATCTGATCGGGGTCGAGATCACGATAGGGCAGAGTGACGGGACCGGCATCGATTCCTGCCGCGCGAACGTCGTCGCCGCTGTGAGCGCCTTCGAACGCCACCCCTCTGAAGACGACGATCTCGTCGACGGACCCGTCGGCGAGCAGCGACTGAGCCTGGCCGACGAGGTGGCCACGCCCGAAATCGGCTTGCACGAACAGACCGCGCGCCGAGACGTGCTCGGCAAGTAATCCGACCTCGCGCCTGCCGTGCTGCGGCAGCGTGCAGACGGGTCGATATCCCGCCAGAAGACAGGCGAGGTACGCGATCACCGTTTCGGCGACGTTGCCCATCTGAAACATGACTGCGTCGCCGGGGCGCAAGCTCGTTTGCGATAAGAGGCCGATTGCGAGTGTCTCGGCAGCGTCGAAGAGTTCACCGTACGTCAGCTCGCGTTCGGGCGTGATCACGGCCGTAGCCCCCTCATTCAACCGGGCGGCCGCGACCAGATCGGCCGGCAAAGTGCGCCCGCTCCAGAGCCCGGCGGCTCGGTATTCGGCGCGCTTCTGCTGCGGGTAGGGCACCAGTCCGGGGTCGCCATCGAGGGCAGACGAGTGAGGAGGCGAGAGTAAATCCGACATATCCGTCAAACTAGAGACGAATTCGTCAAATGTCAACTTCATCGTCGAGATCAAAAGTGCGATTGGTGGAAGGCAAGGCATACTCTTCGTATGCCTAAGCCACTATCGAAAAGCGCCGCCCGCCATGAAATGGTGATGAGCCGGCTGATGGAAGCAGCTGAGAGTCTCTTTGCAAAGCAAGGTTACGCCGGAACCTCGTTGCAAGAGCTGGCCGATGAGGTCGGGCTCTCGCGAACGGGGATCTATCACTACGTTGCGGGCAAGGAGGAGATGCTTGCCGCGCTCGTGCGGGGATTCACGGTCGAAACGGCCGACGATATTCGCCGGCTCGCCGCATCGACCGAGGCCTCCGCCTATGAGCGTCTGCGGGAGGCCGTCATTAATTCGGCCGAACGAGTCGCGATCCACCCCCAGCGCTTTCGGCTTCTGCTGACCAGTGAGGGTGCATTTCCGGAGGCTCTCAGCGCCCAATATCTGAAAGCACGCCGCGACACGCTGCACGCCCTCACCGATTTGGTATCGCAGTCGATCTCCGAAGGAGCGTGCCGCCCGGTTGATCCCGAGCTGGCCGCGTTCAGTCTGCTCGGCACCTCGAACTGGGTGGCGTTCTGGTACCCGCGCAAAGATGGCCTGGGTTCGAAGTCGCCTCGTGAAGTCGCCGAATATCTGGCCGACATCGCATTGGGCGGCCTGTTGGATGACCGCAAGATGGTCGATGGCGGGCAGGGAGTTCCTCACGTGCTCGGGCTGCTCCGCGACGATCTGAATCGCCTGGAGCACATGCTCGACAACGCGTAGAAACCCCTTTCCGTCTCAGCACTAGACATTGCTCTCAAAAAACGACACACTCGACTAAGTATTGACAATAGAGTCGATATTGCGTCACACTCGCTAGACCTGCACAGGCAGGCTCGTAGAGAAAAGTTGGAGAGAGAATCTCAATGTCGAATCTCAGTACCGTCGATCTCGTCACGCTGGCGCCGGCCTCCCTCTGGGATGGCAAGATCTACAGCACCGGATGGAAGCAGCCCGGCAATGGCACCATCGACGTCACAGACAAGTCCACCGGTGAGAGCATCGGTTCGATCGGCGTGGCATCTACAGAAGATGTCGAGGCCGCGGCTATCGATGCGCGTGAAGCGCAGGCCGCATGGGCGTTGGTGCCCGGCCCTTTGCGCGGCGACATCATGCGGGAATTCTCGCGACTCGTCGTCGAGCACGCTGACGAAATAGCCACTCAGATCGTTCGCGAAACCGGGTCGATCCGGCCGAAAGCGGAGTGGGAGGTCTTCATGACCGCTCGCGAGTCGCTCGAAGCGGCGAACCTCGGCAGTGAGCCCGTCGGCATTCAAGTCGCCAGTGCTGAGGTCGGCCGTCGGAGCTTCGCCAAACGCGTTCCGATCGGTACGGTCGGCATCATCACACCGTGGAACTCCCCGTTTCTTCTCGGCACTCGGGCAATTGCGCCAGCGCTTGTCGCGGGCAATGCGGTGTTGCTAAAGCCAGACCCTCAGACGCCGGTCTGCGGGGGAGTGATCTTCGCCCGGCTTCTCGAAGAGGCGGGACTGCCTGCCGGCCTGTTTCATGTTCTGCCCGGCGCCGTGGCCACCGGCGAAGCCGTGGTTGCTGAGCCTCTTGTCGACATGGTGAGCTTCACCGGCTCTACCAGGGCCGGTCGTCAGATCGGGGCGGTCGCCGGTGGCTTGCTCAAACGCGTGTCGCTCGAGCTCGGCGGCAACAACCCCTACATCGTGCTCGAAGGCGTTGATATCGAGGCCGCCGCCAGCGCGGGCGCGTGGGGTTCGTTCTTTCATCAAGGCCAAATCTGTCTGACGGCAGGGCGGCATCTCGTGCACGAGAGCATCGCTGAGGAGTACACGGAAGCGCTGGTTCGTCACGCGAAGAATCTCGTCGTGGGCGACCCGTTTCTCGGTCAGGTTCACCTCGGGCCGATCGTCAACGAGAAGCAGGCTGCGAACGTCGACCGCATCGTCGCCGACACTATCGCCAAGGGTGCCCGCATTCGCGTCGGAGGCGGCCGCGAGGGATTGTTCTACCAGCCGACCGTCATCTCGGGAGTCGAGCCGGGCATGGCTGTCTTCGATGAAGAGATCTTCGGGCCCATCGCCGGCATCACGACGTTCAGCACCGACGAAGAGGCGGTGGCCCTGGCCAATGAAACGAGCTATGGGCTGTCGGCCGCCGTCGTCGGCCCCGATCTGGCACAGGCACAGCGCATCGCCGACAAGCTGCATTCGGGAATCGTGCACATCAACGACCAGCCCGTGCTGCATGAGGTCTATGGCCCGATCGGCGGTGTCGGTGTGTCGGGAAACGGCTTCAACCACTCCACGTTGACCAACGCCGACCAGTTCACCGAATGGAAATGGGTTACTGTTCGCGACGAAATCGCGCAGTACCCGTTCTAGGAGGGCGTCGTGACATTTCAGGTATTCGGCGCCGAACTGGCGCGAGAAGCAGACGTTGTGTTCGACGACGAGACTGACGTCATCGTTGTCGGCACCGGTGCCGGCGGCTATGCGGCAGCAGTTACGGCCGCGAAGAACGGGGCCACGGTCATCCAACTCGAAAAGGGTGACAGCATCGGTGGCACCACCAAGAAGGCCGCCGCCGCGTACTGGGTGCCCAATAACCACTACATGCGCGAGAAAGGCTGGGCCGATCCGAAAGCGGATGCCCTGCGGCACATGGCCCGACTGACCAGGCCACAGCACTACGACCCCGAAAAGCCCACCCTCGGCCTGACCGAGTGGGAGTACCGCATGATCGAGGCGTTTTACGACCACGCCGGCGACGCGATCGAAACGCTCACGAAGTGGGGTGCGCTCGAGGGCATTCCGTGGGACATTCAGCCGGACTATTACGCGCAGATGGCCGAGAATAAGGCGCCGTTCGGGCGCATCATCTATCCGCACCTGCAGGGCGGCGCGCCCACTGAGGTGGGCGACGGAACCGACATGATCGGAGTGTTCGCGCGAACCGCCGACCGCGAAGGTGTCGACCTCAGACTCCAGCACTCTGTCGAGAGGGTGATACTCGACGACAACGACGAGGTGATCGGAGTCATCGCGAACTCCGCAACGGGTCGAGTCGTCATCCGGGCCCGTCGGGCAGTGATCTTTGCCACGGGGGGATTCACGCACAATGAAGAGCTCCGAACCTCTTCGCTTCCCGGTCCGATTTTCAGCGGCTGTGCCGCGAGCACCAATACCGGTGATTTTCTCCCGATCGCCGAAGCACTCGGCGCCGAGCTCACCAACATGAATGGGGCGTGGCTTGCGCCCATGGTGCTCGACCGCGCCATCGCCAATCGCCCCGATCAAGTCTGCTCCTTCAGCATTCCCGGCGACAGCATGGTGTGGGTGAACAAGTACGGCAAGCGTGTCGTGAACGAGAAATCTCCTTACCAAGACATCGTGCCGACTTTCTGGGCCTGGGAATCGCAGAAGGCCGAGTACCCGAACCTCATTCTCGCGATGATCTGGGATGCCGAATCGAAGCTCTACCACTCCGGCGACAAGTACGGCAATCCGATGATTCCCGACGGCGGCGACCAATCGCACATCGTCTCGGCGGCGACCATTCCGGAACTCGCCGATGCGATTCGTGAGCGACTCGCGAGCTTTTCGGCGAGCACCGGCGGATGGAATCTCGACCCGTCATTCGTCGAGAATCTGGCGTCGACGATCGAACGCTACAACGCATTCGCTGAGGCGGGCATCGACGAGGACTTTCATCGAGGCGAAGCGCCCATCGAGCTGTACTTCAACATGGGTGGCCGACCCGGCAACGATAAGAACGAGACGATGTGGCCGATCTCGGCGACGGGCCCGTACTATGCCACTCTGCTTGCCCCGGCGACGCTCGACACCAAGGGCGGCCCACGAACGAATGCCGTGGGCCGGGTTCTGAATCGTTGCGGTGATCCGATCCCCGGGCTGTATGCCGCAGGCAACTGTGCCGGTGCCTTTTCCGGTCAGAGTTACTGGGCCGGCGGGGCCACGCTCGGCCCCATCATCACCATGGGCTATCTCGCCGGTCAGGATGCCGCACGGCAGCCTTCCCGCGTGGAGAACGCTGCGCCCGCTATCGCTTCATGAACGTGAGAAAGAGTAATGACTGACAATCGAAAAGTTGCCGTTGTAACCGGTGCTGCGCAGGGTTTCGGACGAGCGATCAGCGTGGCACTCGCCCGCTCTGGCCTGAACGTCGTGGCAGTCGACCTTTCGGAGGCCGGCGAAACCGTGGCGGCGGTCGAGAAAGAGGGCGTGCGCGGAGTGAGCCTAGTGGCCGACGTGTCAGATCCGGCCTCGACCGAGAGCCTGTCTGCGCTACTGTCGAGCCAGTTCGGCCGCTGTGACATTCTGGTGAACAACGCGGGCATCTACCCCAACGTGCCGTTCGACGAGGTCGACTACGCACTCTGGCGCAGAGTTCACGCCATCAACCTCGATTCGCAGTTCTTGATGGTCAAGGGCGTATTGCCGCTGATGAAGTCGGGTGGCTATGGCCGAATCGTGAATATCACGTCGAATTCGATCGGCCTGGTCATCCCGGGGCTTGCTCACTACATGTCAAGCAAGATGGGGGTGATCGGCTTCACTCGTGGGCTTGCTAACGACGTTGCCGAATTCGGCATCACTGTGAATGCGGTCGGCCCCACAGCATCGAAGACCCCGGGCGGGTTGGCCAACATCGACGCGGAACACATAGACGCGCTCGCTCAATCGCAGGCCATCAAGCGGGCAGGAACAGCCGAAGATGTGGTCGGCACCGTGCTCTTTCTCGCCGGTGAGAGCAGCGGCTGGGTGACCGGCCAAACCATCATGGCTGACGGTGGTCTCTACCGCAGCTGACGCCTGTTCAGCGATCGGCTGACTTCTGCGCGCCCGAATCGATCGGTGTCGAATATTCAACACCATTGTCAAATTACCTAAAATGGAGGAAAACATGGGTCGTCTCGACGGCAAGGTCGCATTGATCACGGGCGGTGGCAGGGGCCAGGGGCGTTCGCACGCACGCCTGCTCGCTAGTGAAGGTGCAGACATCATCGTGACTGATATTTGCGAACCGATTGCCGAGGTCGCTCCGTACGAGACATCCACTCAAGCCGATCTCGACGAAACCGCCCGGCTGGTTGAGCTCTTCGACCGCCGCTGTCTCGCGGTGAAGGCGGATGCCCGGAGCTCCGTCGAGATGGGTGAAGTGGTCGACCAGGCAATCGCCGAATTCGGTCAGATCGACATTCTGGCCGTGAACCATGGCGTCGCAATCAATCTGCCCTGGGATCAGCAGACCGATGAGATCTGGGACACCGTCGTCGAAACGAACCTGTCGGCTCCGTGGCGGGTTGCGAAGGCCGTCATTCCACACATGGTTTCGCGTCAACGGGGGTCGATCATCTTCACCGCCTCGACGGCCGCCATGACGGCCTACCCATCACTCTCGGCCTACAGCGCCGCCAAGACGGGAGTGCTCGGCCTCATGCGTTCGCTCGCAACAGAACTCGGGCCGCATTCGATTCGCGTCAATGCTGTGATGCCCGGAAACACGGGTACGCCGATGCTGCACAGCCAGTCGGTGCTCGACATGTTCAATGGAGGGCCGGGTGGCAGTAAAGAGAAGATGGTCTTTCCCTCCCAGGCCACCATGCTGCTCCCCATCGCCTGGCTAGAGCCCGAAGACATCTCCGAAGCCGTGCTTTTCCTCGCATCCGACGCCGCGCGATACATCACGGGTGTCGCTCTGCCCGTTGATGGCGGAACGCTTGCGCAGCCTCCCGGAATCCCGGCCATCGCCGCGGAACGAATCGGCGCGCTCGAGTGGCAACTCGCCAATCGTTCCTGACCCGAACCGTGTTCTGCCCAACCGATAAATCGTTCCACCCAACCGATAAATCGATAAATAAGGAGTACATCATCATGACTGACACCGACGTTCGCCTCGACAAGATCGAGAGCCGCATCGAAATCGAAGACCTGGTCTCGAAATATGCGCAGGCATTCGACCGGCGCGATCGCGCCCTGCTGAAGTCGATCTGGTTCGACGACGCGACGCTCAACCTCGGGCCGGCATTCGGCGACCCGTTCGTCGGCATCGAAGGCATCATGTCTGCGGCCGAGACGCTCTGGGCCAAGACCCCGAAGATGCATCACTGGATGGCGAACTCGCTGGTGACGATCGACGGTGACACGGGCAAGGCCGAAACGGCGCTCGATTGCTTCGTGATCGATTCGGTCGACGGGCCGACCCAGGTCGGCGGCCTGTACACCGACCATGTCGAGCGTCGCGGCGGTGTCTGGAAGATCACGCTTCGCGAGTTCGATCTGCACTACTGGGCGCCGCTTTCGAACTGGTCGGCCGCAACAGGAAGTGACGTCGACGCGCTGGTGACGGCCTGACTCCTTCCGCAACGCATGAGCTGCTCGATCGCGAATCGAGCAGCTCATGCGTCATACGCCTGAAATCAGCCGCCTCGGCACTCGCCCTCACCGTTTTCGTCGGGGCAGGCCTTCGTCGGCTAATGCACAAGCGTCGGTGGCTGCCTCCCTCCGCGAGGGTATCGACGCCTGCAAGGTCTTGATAGCACTCGGCTCGAGGTCGAGGTCGAGGTCGAGTTCGTTCGATGTGATCAAGCGCACAGAGATCCAGAAGGTGCTGGGCGAGCACCCTACCATTCACGTCGGCATCAACGAAGACAACTTCTCTCACCACACATCCGGACTTCGTCGGCGATTGGCAGAAGTAGATCATCCATCTGACCGAGCCCGGAAAGGGGCACGTATGAAAACCGATATGACCGGAAAAGTTGCGTTCATCACAGGGGCAGCACGAGGACAAGGCCGATCGCACGCCATCACGCTGGCCGAAGCGGGAGCCGACATCATCGCCGTCGACCTCAATGGCCCTGTCGAGGGAGTCGGTTATGCGGCGGCGACGACCGAAGATCTAGCGGAGACGGTGAGACTGGTCGAAGCGCTCGACCGGCGCATCGTGGCCAAGCAGGCGGATGTGCGTGATGTCGAGGCACTCCGGAGCGTTGTCGACGACGGCGTCGCAGAACTCGGTGGCCTCGATGTCGTCGTGGCGAACGCTGGAATTTTCAACGTGGTCGGGAAATCGTGGGAGCTCTCTCGCGATCATTGGCAGACCATGCTCGATGTGAACCTCACGGGGGTGTGGAACACGACGACAGCGGCGATCCCGCATCTCATCGAGCGTGGGCCCGGGGGATCGATCATTCTGATCAGTTCGACGGCAGGGCTCCGAGCCATTCCGAACATCGCGCACTATGTCGCGGCAAAACACGGCGTCGTCGGTCTCGCACGCACTCTCGCAAACGAGCTTGCCGCAGAGCACATTCGAGTGAACACGATTCACCCGACGAATGTGCGCACGACGATGATCGATAACGATGTGACGCCCGCCGTTTACCGCCCCGACTTGGTAAACCCGACGTTCGCAGATGCCTACGACGTTCTGACGAAGATCAACATGTGGGACGTTCCGTGGGTCGAACCCGTCGATATCTCGAACGCCGTGCTGTTTCTCGCGTCGGAGATGTCTCGCTACATCACCGGAATCACTCTGCCGGTCGACCTCGGCATGGCACAGAAGTATTCCGGGTCGTAGTCACGACTCGATCACGAAACGCGACGTTTGCGCCTAACTATAGACAACAGCGTCGAAATGCTGCACACTCAACTAAGTCAAGACGATAGTGTCGAATTCACAACGCATTCGTCTGATGATTGAAAACCCGCACCCACACTCAGAAAGAGAGATTCAATGTCGAACCTCACCACAGCATCGAGGCTCCGCAAGGGCCTGACGCTCGGCGCTATCGCCATTCTCGCGACGACGACTTTCGCCGGTTGCGCCAGCACCGGGGCGTCTGCCGGCGCCACGAGCAGCGGAGGCAGTGCGGTGAACATCGCCTTCCTCGGCTATGCCGCAGCGAACGGCTACTCGAAGAGCAGCTTTGAAGCAGCGCAGGCCGCTGCCGAGAAAATGGGCGGAACCGTCACCTTCTTCGACGGAAAGTTCGACGGTGCTACGCAGCTTGCTCAGGCGCGTGATGCGATTGCGTCGGGAAAGTATCAGGCGCTCGAGATCATGCCGAACAACTCCGAGCAGATGGCACCCGTTGTGAAAGACGCACTTGCCAAAGGCATCAAGGTCGCTGCGATCGACTACGCCATCGGTGCCGATCCCACCGACGTGACCAAGGCCGGCGTCGACGGAATCACCGTTCAGATCGCAGACAACATGGCGGAAGGGGGTCAGGTGCAGGGTCAGAAGGCCGCAGATCTGTGCAAGGGAATCGACCCCTGTAAGGCGATGATCGTCATCGGCTCCAAATCGAGCGAGTTCGACGTCATCAAACTCAATGAGATCAAGAAGGTTCTGGCCGCCAACCCGAACATCCAGATCGTCAACGAATCGGCCCTCGCCTTCGATGAGGCCAAGGTGCAGCAGGCCACGGCCGATGTGCTGCAGGCCAACCCGGATCTGAACCTCATCATCACGACTGGAGATCAGAATTGTTTCGGGGCTGAACGTGCGGCGGATGCGGCCGGCAAGCAGTTCACTGCAACGACAAAGGCCGGCGGCGGAGACATCGCCTGCCTGGGCTGGGGAGCCTCGATCGAGGGTGTACAGGAGATCCTCGCCGGCAAATGGCCGTCGAGCATTGCACTGGTGCCCGGAACGTTCGGAGCAAAGGCGGCTGAAACGCTCATCGATGCCGTTCGCGACCCCAGCACCCCGCAACTGATCACCACGCAGACCGCGCTCAGCCCGGTCGGCCGCATCGTCGACAAAACGATTCTTGAAGCGAATCCGACCTTCTTGGGGGAGTGGAACAAGTGACTGAGGTCGCCCTCTCGCTCACTGACGTCACGAAGACCTACGGTGCCACGACGGCGCTGCACAAGGTTTCAATCTCGGTCACCAAAGGCGCCATTCACGGACTTGTCGGCGAGAACGGCGCCGGCAAGTCCACCCTCGGCAAGATCGTGGGCGGCATTGTTCGCCCCGACTCTGGAATCGTAGAGGTGCACGGTCGACAGGCTCGATATGGTTCGCCTCGCGACGCCATTCTGGATGGCATCGCGGTGATGGGGCAGGAGATCGCTCTGGTACCAGCGATGTCGGTTCTTGAGAACGTCTTTCTCGGCGCTGAGAAGCGCTTCGACAGAGGCTCGTCGAACGCACGGTCACGTGAAGAGCTCTATCGTGAGCTGACCGAGCGGGTTGGCTTTCGCCCTTCTTCAAGCGCTCGCGTCGATTCGCTGAGTATCTCCGAGCAGCAGAGAGTGCAGATTCTGCGCGCTCTCGCTCGCGGCGCCAAGATTCTCATCATGGACGAGCCGACGTCGTCTCAGCATCGCGAAGAGCTTCGCAAGCTGCATCAAGTGTTCTCCGAGCTGCGTGACGACGGTATGACCATCATTTACGTTTCGCACTTTCTCGACGATGTGATCTCGCTTGCCGATGACATCACGATCTTGCGGGGCGGTCAGCTTGTCGGAAATGTGAAGGCCAAAGACACGAACCCTGATCTGCTACTGAGCTCGATGCTCGGGCAACGGCTCGAGTCGGTTTTTCCCGACCGGAACCGCGGTGGGAAGCGCGATGCAAAAGCGCTGGAGGTTCGCAATCTGAGCCAAGGTGCGACGCTCAACGACGTGTCGATCGACGTTCGTCGGGGCGAAATCGTCGGGCTCTCGGGCTTGGTCGGCTCCGGCCGAACCGAACTCGCCCGCGCCATCTTCGGTGTCGACACATACGATGCCGGCACAGTGGAGATCAATGGGGTTTCGCTTCGCCGGCGATCGAGCGGGGCCGCGATGAGGGCCGGTGTCGCCTTGGTGCCCGAGGATCGGATCACACAGGGTCTGTTGCAGAACCTCTCGCAGGAGGCAAACATCGCGCTACCTCACCTCGCGGCGTTCTCCACCGCGGGTGTCGTGCGAGGCAAGGCGATCAAGGCGAAGGCTCTCGTGTCTGCGGCCGAGAGCGGCGTCAATCCGCTGCGCCTGTCGAACAAACCCGACACGCTTTCGGGTGGCAACCAACAGAAGGTGCTCTTGGCCAAGTGGCTGCTCGGCGACCCGAAAGTGCTGATTCTCGATGAACCCACTCGTGGAGTCGACGTGGGAGCCAAGTCATCGATCTACCATCTGATCGCCAAACTCGCAGACGAAAAGGGCATGGCCGTGCTGCTCATCTCGTCTGAACTCGAAGAGATCGTAGAGCTCAGCGACAGGGTCTACGTTCTGCACGGCGGGGGCATCGCGGCCGAGTTCGAAGGCGCAGAGATCAACGGTGAGTCAATCATGAGAGCGGCCTTCGGCTACTCAGAGAGCAAAGGAGTTGTGGGCAATGTCGCCTGACCAGAAATCACTCATTGATGCACCCGCTCCGTCTGGTGCTGCAGCTGCCTCGCCACCGGTGCCGGCCGCGAGCGCATCAGCACCCTTGTTCATCAGGCACACCAACAAGATCGACCGGCGACGATTGGTTCGCGACTACGGAATCCTCGTCATCTTCGTAGCGCTTTTCATTGTTCTGGCGTGCACCGCCCCTAACTTTCTGTCAGCGCAGAACCTCTTGAACGTTCTGAACAGCAACGCATACATCGGCATTGCGGCCTGCGGCATCACCTTGGTGATGATCGGCGGAAACTTCGATCTCTCGATCGGGTACACCTACGCACTGGCGGGAATCGTTGCGGCGTCGCTCACCGTGAGTTTCGGCAATCCCATCGTCGGAATCGTGCTTGCAGTGCTGATCGTCGGTATCGCTGTCGGCCTCGCCAACGCGATACTCATCAACGTCATCAAGATCCATTCGTTCTTGGCCACACTGGCGACGAGTCTGGTCCTCTCGGGCATCGGCCTGGCGATCACCGGCGGATTCCAGATCACTATTCCGCCCGAAAGCGCGGAGGCGTTCGATTGGATCGGCCAGGGATCACTGATCGCCGGCATCCCGAACCCGGTGATCGTCTTTGTCATCGTCGCGGTCGTCTTGAGCTTTGTGCTCGCACGCACCCGGTTCGGGCGCTACATCTACGCAGCCGGAGGCAACCCGGAGGCGGCTCGTTTGTCGGGCATCCCCGTCGCCCGAGTCATCACGGCCACTCTCATCGTCGGTGCGGTGTGTGCTGCGCTCGCGGGTGTCATCGGGGCTTCTCTCTCTGGAGCCGGCCAGGCGAATCCCGGCGGAAGTTCGTCGCTGCCGCTTGATGCGATCGCAGCGGTCGTCATCGGTGGAACCAGCATCAAGGGCGGCGAAGGCGCGCTGTGGCGCACGGTGGTCGGCGTGCTGTTCATCGCGCTCATCAACAACGCCTTCAACCTGATCGGCGTCGACTCCTCGTACCTGCCGACAACGACGGGTCTGTTGATCATCATTGCCGTCTCGGCCAACTCGCTCATCGTTGTCAAGCGTTCGGCAAGCAAATAGCCGCAGTGGGCCGCAGAAACACTACTGAAGTCTGAGGAGAAATCGTGAGCGTCATCGAATCCGCAAACAGAGCAAGCGACGTTGCGAGCGAGACAGATCTGTCAACGCTGTGGCGCCCGATTCGGTTCGGCCCCGTCGAGTCGCGCAACCGCGTCATGTTCTCGGCTCACGCCACCTGGCACGAACCCGAGAGATACGCCGCATACCTGGGTGCGCGGGCGAAGGGCGGAGCGGGTGCCATTTTCACTGGTGCGATGTGCGTGCATCCGTCATCGCACAATGGCTGGATCAATGCGTGGGAGCCGGAGACGGCCGCCCACTACCGCGGTTGGGTCGATGCGGTGCACGAGCACGGCAGCATCCTTGTGCCGCAACTTCACCACATGGGATTGCAGGGCATGCCCGCGCAGACCTTCGCGATGATGTCGAATGTGGTGTCGCCATCGGGCGGAATGTCTTCGCCGATGTGGGGTCATTTCGGTCACGAACTGCGAAAGCCTGAGATTGCCGAGATGGTCGACTATTTCGCGCGATCGGCAGAGATCGCCAGAGAGGGCGGGATGGACGGGGTCGAGATTCACGCGGCGCACGGCTACCTGCTCTTCTCGTTCTTGTCGCCGCTGACCAATCAACGAACCGATGAGTATGGCGGCAGCGTCGAGAATCGTTCCCGTATCGTGGTCGAAACGATCCGCGCCGTACGCGCACGGGTTGGCGACGACTACATGGTGGGCCTGAAGTACGGGTTCGACGAAAAGGTCGGGCCCCTCGGCATCACGCCGGAAGACGCGCAAGCCTGCCTCAGGTTCATCGCCTCGGAGACGAACATCGACTACGTGAGCCTGAGCGGATCGGGATATCACGCCCTGCAGCAACTCGTGCCGACCGCGGAGAGCGAACTCTCGGGCCACATGGCCGAATACGGCCCCCTCGTTCGCGAAGTGGTCGGTGACATTCCGATCATGGCAACCTGTGGCGTTCGCACCATCGACCAGGCCGCCGAGATTGTGGCATCGGGAAAGGTCGACGTCGTGGGGATGGTGCGCCCGCAGCTCGCCGACCCCGAGCTGGTCAACAAGGCGAAATCGGGCCGCAAGGTGGAGATCCGGCCGTGCGTCGGCGCGAATCAAGGATGCTGGCGGCGGATGGGCCGCGGTGGCCAGATCACCTGTACCGTCAACCCCGAGTCGGGGAGAGAAGCCGAGTGGAAAGACGTTTTCAACACAGCCGCAGAGCCTGGTCGTGTACTGGTTATCGGCGGTGGCCCTGCTGGTCTCAAGGCGGCAGAGTCTGCTGCCCGCCGCGGGCACCAGGTTCTGCTCGTCGAACGAGAGAATGAGCTCGGTGGCCAATTGCGGGCCGCTGGGGCGCTGCCGGGCCGCGCTCAATGGTTGCGTCTGATCTCCAGCCTCACCGATTCGATCGACCGACTCGGCGTAAAGGTTCGATTAGGAGTCGATGCGACACCGGATACGGCTCGCGAATTCGGAGCAGACATGACAGTGGTCGCAACAGGCTCGCACTACGCGGTCGACGGCTTCTCGATCTACCGCCCCGATCGCCGCTCCATTCCTGGCCTTGAATCGATCAGAGTGCTCGACCCCGCCACAGTGATTGCAGATCCGACGCTTGCAGGCGCCAGAACGCTGATCGTCGACGATCACGGTGCTCACCTGGCGATGGGATTGGCCGAATTGCTCGCCGTTCAGGGGCGGCACGTCGAGCTGATCACCGCTCACGGACAGATCGGGCATGACACCGGGCTGAAAGGCAGCGTCGACTTTCCGACGATGTACCCGCGACTCATCGCGGCCGGCGTGCGATGCACCGCCGAGGCGACGGTCGAGCGAATCGAGGGTTCGACCGTCGAACTCGCTCATACCTATGGCGCGTGGGCCCGCACGCTGACCGACATCGATTCGATCATCCTGAGCCAGACGCGGCGACCGGATGATGCGCTCTACGACATCTTGGTCGAAGCCGGTCTGGCGGTTGAGCTGATCGGTGACGCGTACGCTCCCCGCGACGTCGACGAGGCGATCTACGAGGGTGCGCTCAGCGCGATCGACGTTCACTCCAATCGCACTCTCGAGTTTCGTGTCGTGAATGCGGCCGCGTGCTGACCCCGATGGTCTGGTCGTTCTCATGCTTGTGCAACTCACGATGAGGCGGAATGCCTCACAGAAAGAAGAAACACACCCGATGAACCGTCTTGAAGGAAAAGTCGCACTGATCACCGGAGGCGCACGGGGGATGGGCGCGGCTCATGCTCGCGCTTTGGTGAGTCATGGTGCGAAGGTCGTGATCGGGGACGTACTCGATGAAACAGGCCAGGCTCTTGCAGACGAGCTAGGCGCTGAGGCCGAGTACATCCACCTCGATGTGACTAATGAACGCGATTGGGCGAGAGCCGTCGAGCTTGCTGTCTCCCGATTCGGAGGCCTCAGTGTACTCGTGAACAATGCCGGAATCGTGAATCTGGGTGCCATCGGGGAGTACTCGCGAGATCAATGGGATCTTATTGTCGCAATCAATCTGACGGGCCCCTTTCTTGGGATCACGGCGGCCCGGGATGCGCTGGTCGCGTCGGCTCCGTCATCTATTGTCAACATCTCGTCAATTGCGGGAATGATGGGCACGCCCAACCAACACGGTTACACCGCGTCGAAATTCGGGGTACGTGGTCTGACGAAATCTGTCGGAGGCGAGCTGGCGCCCTTCAACGTGAGAGTGAACTCCGTGCATCCGGGAGTTATCAAGACGCAGATGACGGCAAACCTCGACCTCGAAGACATGCTCGGGCCGCTCGGGCGCGCGGCCGAGCCCGAGGAAGTGGCGAATCTCGTGGTGTTTCTGGCCAGCGATGAATCGAGCTATTCCACCGCATCGGAGTTCGTCGTCGATGGCGGCACGCTGGGCGCTTTCACGGCCGTCGACGAAGTCTGAGGCAGGGCGGATTCGGTGACGGGTACCGGCGGCGAGCGTCGGGTCAGACGATGGTGAGCGAGCGCCGATTGACGTAACACTCGAAGACGAGTTCGAGAACGTTCTGGTTTCCGTCGCTGATCCAGCCGCTGCAGGTGACGAGTGAGCGGCTCGGGTGATTGTGCTGCACCGAACGAACGATCATGCCGGCATACAGTGTCGTTCCCGGGTACACCGGCCCGAGCATTCGCACGTCGTCGAATCGACGACCGGCGAAAATGCTCCACTTCACGAACACCGAGAGCACGCAGAGACGCTGAAACACGGCCAGTGTCTGAACGCCGCTCGCGACCAGCCGCCCGAATGTCGTCTCGGCCGCTGCGGCTTCAGAAAGGTGAAGCGGCAGCGGATCCCACTGGGCGGCGAAGGAGGTTATCCCTTTCGTCGTCATCGGGTAACTGCCGAGATCGAATTCGTGTCCGACCACGATGTCTTCGGCGAAAATCGGTTCTGTGACGCCTGCCGCGCGGGTGTCGGGACTCTCAGTGGTCATCATGCAAAACTACACGAGCCGTTGGTATTTCGACTAGACCGTCAAAAATACACGAGCAACGCATCAGTGCTCGCCTTCGCATCTGGTCATCTCGCAGGTGCCGTGTCGCAGACCGGCGGCCGTCGCGACCGATAGCACCGATAGCATTGACCGAATTCGCGAGCGAATTCACCCTCGATTGGAGGCGTCACCATGGCCGCGGCCGAACCAGATCTCGTTCGTCAGCCTTTTGACGGCTGGCGCGCACATGAGCCGGGGCAGCATTCCGAGCTGCGCATCTACGATCTCGAAAGGGGGAGCGATTCGCTGCTGTTGCACGCCGGCGACGCGGTCATCGAGGCGCCGAACTGGAGCACAGATGGGCGATGGCTGATCGTCAACCGAGACGGTCTGCTCTATCGCGTGGCCGTCGACGGAGACGCCATACTGCAGCTCATCGAAACCGGCAGCCTCGCCGATTCGAACAACGACCACGCGCTCTCGGCAGACGGGCGCTTCATTTATTCGTCGTCGAAGAACGGGCACCTCTACGAGATACCTTTCGAAGGCGGGGTCGCGCGTCAGGTGACCGACGAGGCTGACGGCCTGCTCAAGCGGTACCTGCACGGTGTCTCGCCCGACGGAAAGCACCTCGCCTTCATCGGCGCACAGCAGACCGATGCTGGTGTGACGTACAACGTCTTCACAGCAGCAGTGGCCGGGGGAGCGGTGCGTGAATTGACCCACTCGCCGAAACAGCACGACGGTGCGGAGTACAGCCCCGACGGGCGGTGGCTGTACTTCAACTCGGAGCGCGAGTCGGTGGCGGCCGGCCACGCTCAACTGTTTCGGATGGGTGTCGACGGGTCGGGCATCCAGCAGCTGACGTTCGACGATCGCGTGAACTGGTTTCCGCACCTGTCACCCGACGGCCGGTGGATGCTCTACCTCAGCTATCAGCCAGGAACCCAGAATCACCCGCCCAACCGCGACGTGCAGCTGCGTCTCGCGCGCCCAGACGGCAGTGATTCGGTGGTGCTTGTTTCGCTGTTCGGCGGGCAGGGAACCGTGAATGTGAACAGCTGGGCGCCCGACAGCCGCCGGTTCGCCTACGTGAGTTACCCGATCGAGGGCGACGCGGCTCTCTTGTGAACGACGCTGCTTCGCGGGCGTGACCGACGCTGCTTCGCAGGCGTGACCGGCGCAGCTTCGCGGACGTTATGACCGCGGCATAGCTGCGTGAGTGAGATCTCAGCTGGCGACTGGCCCGCTCGTGCCCCGCACCACGAGATCGACCGGCACAACAACCGATTCGATGGCGTCGAAGCTGCCGGCCTCGATGCCATCGATCAACAACCGGGCTGAGGTGCGCCCGATCGTAACCACGTCTTGGTGAACCGTCGTCAAACCAGGTGTGATGACAGAGGCGATCTCGATGTCGTCGAAGCCCACGACCGTGACGTCTTCCGGCACCCGCAGACCGTGTTCTCGGAGCCGCCGAATTGCCCCGATCGCCATCAGGTCGTTACAGCCGAAGACGGCGGTGAACGGAAAGTCGTTGGCCAGCAGGTCGCCGACGAGGTCGTAACCCGACTGCATCTCGAAGTCTCCGTTCAGCACCAGGGCGTTCGGGAAGTATTCGCGGATGCCCGCCACCCGTTCGATCGTCGAATTCAGCCCGGGAAAACCGGCGATGATCACGGCACGGGTGTGACCGAGCTGCCGCACATGTGCAGCGACCAATCGTGCGCCTTCGAGGTTCTCTGACGTGACCCACGGAAGTGACGACAGCCGGTCGATTCCTTCGTCGGCCAGAACCACCGGCGACGAGGCGGCGACTTTCTCGAGCTCGTTCATCTCTGAGATCTGCCGGCCCGCCGTGTAGACGAGGCCGTCGATCATCCGAGTGCGGATCATATTGAAATAGCGCTTTTCTCGGCGCGGGTCGGAGTTGAAGGTACTGCAGACGATGAGGCCGTAGTCGAGTTCGTCAGCCATCTCTTCGACGCCGCGCGCAATGCGGCCGAAATACCAGTTCGAGATGTCGGGCACGGCAAGCCCGATCATTCGGCTGCGACCCGATTGAAGGTGCCGCGCCCCCGCATCGGGCACATAACCGAACTCTTCGATCAATCTCTTGATGCGAGTGGCCGTTTCGGGGTTGACCGGTCGTTTGCCCGACATGGTGTGTGACACCGTCGTCACGCTCACGCCCGCAGCATCCGCGATCTGCTGCATAGTCCACGGCTTCGCGTTGGGCTCATTCACGATGCAAGAGTAGCCCAGAAGTGAGCCCGCGACGCTCCAACCTCACCCGAGCATACAAACCGTGTTGCATGGGAGCGATTGGATGCTCGATTCCCCCTTTTACACGCACGACACATGGCGAAACCCAACAGAAACAGAAGAGTCGTAGCTTCGAGGAAACGAATTATGCAAAACGCTTTGCGCACTCCACTCCTCCGCACCGCGTCAGCTCCCGGCTGCACCACCCGATACCCGCAATGGAGAACTCATGATCATTCCCTCGTCTCGCGGCCGCCGCACACTGCGCGCCGTCACTGTGGCCGTCGGTCTCGCGACCGTGCTCGCCGTCAGCACCGCTTGCTCATCGAGCACTCCGACCGCAGCGGCGGGCACGGGCAGCGCTGTCACACCACTCACCCTGCAGACCTCGTGGATTCCCCTCGTGCAGTTCGGCGGCAGCTACGTCGCCGAGAAAGAGGGCTACTACACGAAGAACGGCGTCGATGTGACGATTCTGCCGGGCGGCCCCGATGTCGACTCGATGGCAGCGGTCGAATCGGGTCAGGCCGACATCGGCATGGGCAATGCCGACACTGTCGCCCAGGCCAATGCGAATGGTGCTGACCTCGTGATTGTGGCGGCAGGTTTTCAGAAGAACCCGCTCGCGATACTCTCCACCTCGGCCAACCCGATCAACACTCCAGCCGACATGGTGGGCAAGAAGATCGGCGTGCCGACCGGTGACGAAGCGGCGCAAGACGCCGTGCTCAAGGCCAACAACGTGGATGCAAGCAAAGTCACCTCGGTGCCGGTCGGATTCGATGTGGCTCCGTTGGTCAGCGGCGAGGTCGACGGCCTCTGGGTGTTCTACAGCGAGCAGCCCATTGCCTATGAAGCAGCGGCCGGCAAGCCGGGCGTCACCATGCTGACAGCCGACTATGGTCTCAACGTGTTCGCCCAGGTGTACGCGGTGAAGAAAGAAACGCTCGCCGACCCGACCAAGAAGGCCGCGATCGAGGGCTTCTTGAAGGGTGAAATCGAAGGCTGGCAGAATTACGTCGCCGACCCGACCGAGGCCGTCGAACTGACCGTGAACGACTACGGCAAAGACGGCGGCTTGACGATCGATGAGCAGACGAAGCAGGCCAAACTGCAGATGGATCTCTTAGTCACCGACGAGACGAAGACCAACGGGCTCCTCTCGATGTCGAGCGATGCGATCACGAACAACCTTGCGACGCTGAGCTCTCTCGGCATTCCGGCCGACGCCTCGCTCTTCGACACGTCGCTGTTGAAGGATATCTATCAAGGCAAGTCGAGCATCCAGTAAATGAACGGCACAGGTTTCACGCTGACGAACCTCACGAAGGTCTATTCGTCTAACAAGCGTGACGTACTCGCTCTTGACGATATTTCGATCGCGGTACCGCAGGGATCGTTCACGGCGCTGCTCGGCCCATCCGGGTGCGGCAAATCGACCATTCTGCGCATTCTCGCCGACCTTGAACCGTACTCGTCGGGCTCCGTGACGATTCACGACGAGACTCCCGAGAACATCCGCAAGGCTCACCGCCTCGGTCTCGCCCTGCAAGACCCGTCGCTTCTGCCCTGGCGATCGGTACGTGACAACATTAGGCTGCCGGGACAGGTGATGCGCGCACCCATCCCGAAGAAACGCGTCGATGAGCTCATTCGTCTGGTCGGCCTCGACGGGTTCGCAGACGCCAAACCGGCCCAGCTCTCGGGCGGCATGCGACAGCGGGTCGCCATCGCCCGCGCCATCGTCGCCGAGCCGGAGATCTTGCTGCTCGACGAACCCTTCGGTGCGCTCGACGAGATCACCAGGCAGCGCATGAACGAAGAGCTTCAGAAGCTGTGGAGTGCGACCTCTGCGACCGCGTTGCTGGTGACCCACTCGATCGCCGAAGCGGCATTTCTGGCCGATCGGGTGATCGTGATGTCACCTCGCCCGGGCCGAATCGTGGGGGATGTGATGGTCGATTTTGCCAGACCCCGGCGGCGCGAACTGCTTTCGAGTGGCGAATTCCATGCGCTCTGCGACGAATTGAGTGCCTTGCTGCACTCCGGTGGCGACGATGATCTGGTGAGTGATGGCGAACTCATCACCGAGCCTGCGGGAGTGTGAGCATGACCGCGGCGACGCAACACGCTCCGAACAGCCAGACACGCACGGCCGCCCAGGCCTCGACGATCGCCGCGGCGAGGTCACAAGCCCGAAGTGAAGCACGCCGATCGACGATGAATGGATGGCTCACCACACTGTTGGTGAGCCTGCTGCTCATCGCCATCTGGGAGGTGGCCGCCGATCTCGCGCTCACCCGGCTCGGCGTGATGGCCTCGCCGAGCGCGATCATCCAGAGCATCGCCGCCAATCCCTCGCTCTACTTCAACGCCGTCTCTGCCACCGCATGGGTCGCGATGAGAGGGTGGTTCTACGGCAATCTCGCCGCGATCTTCGTGGCCGTCGTGTTCGTGCAGCTCAGGGCGTTCGAGTCGTTGTTCCTCCGGCTCGCCCTCGCGTTGTTCTGCTTGCCACTGGTCGCGGTGAATCCGCTGCTGCAGGTCACCTTCGACTCCGATACCGCCAAGGTCGTGCTCGCCGCCTTGTCTGTGTTCTTCGTGACCTTGGTCGGCACGATGCTCGGATTGCGCTCCGCCGACGGCAGCCCGATGACGATGGTGAAAGCCTGGGGAGGGCGATCGCTGGATTCGTTGTGGTTCGTGCGACTGCCGTCGGGCATCCCGGCGATTCTGACGGGCCTCCAGATCGGGGCGGCAGCGGCGACCCTCGGCGCGATCTTCGGCGAATTCATCGGCGCGAAAGCGGGGATCGGTGTACTGCTGATCAATGGGCTGATGTCGTTGGACCTCGGCCGGGTGTGGGCGGTCGCTGTGCTTGCCACACTGATGGCTGCCATACCGTACGGATTATTCGGGTTGCTGCGACGCTGGCTCACGCCATGGTCTGCGGGCATTTCGAGTGCGGCAGCTGTGTCGTCGGGCCCGCGTCGCTCGTTCGCTGCCCGCTCCGGTCGTGCGTTCGCCTATACCGTCGGTTCGATCGTCGTCATTCTGCTCGCCTGGTACGCCTACCTCGCTGTGTTTCATTTGACACCGTTCGTGGGCAAGACGCCCGTCGACGTTTTCACCTATCTCGTGACGTCGCCCACCGCGGCGGCCAAACGAAGCGTCATCTTCGAGGCTCTGGGCGTGACGCTGGTGCACTCGGGAATCGGCTACATCGCCGGGCTCGTCATCGGGGTGGCGACCGCTGTGGCGTTCGTGCTCTTTCCGGTGTCGGAGCGGGTGTTCACCCCGCTCGCGGTGGCGCTTCGCTCGGTGCCGATCATCGTGCTCACGCCCGTGTTGATACTGGCCCTGGGCCGGGGGCTCTGGGGAGTGGTAGCGATCGCCGCGATCGTCACGTTCTTTCCCACCCTGGCCAATACGCAGGCCGGCTTGAAGCGAGTACCTGCGGATGCCTTCACTCTGATGCGCAGTTACGACTCGTCGCGCATGAGCACCCTCTGGCGGCTCCAACTGCCGTATACTCTGCCTTCGATCTTCGCGTCGGCACGAATCGCGGCGCCGACGGCCGTTCTCGCGTCGACACTCGCAGAGTGGCTCGCCACGGGCGATGGGCTCGGCCACGTCATCGTGAACTCGCGGGCGCACGCCGATTACACCGGGCTGTGGGCCGCAGCCGCGATTCTCACCGCGGTGTCGCTGATCTTCTACAGCCTCGTGAGCTGGGCCGAGCGAGTGGTGCTCGCGCGCTACGCCCCTTCGTACAACAGCTGACGCTCTTCCGCTTCACCGCACCGCTTCTGCCACCGCACCACGCACCGCAACGACCACCGCACCAACCCGAAAGGAACGCCCCCAGCCATGGCAACACCTCACATCTCCGCCGAGAGCGGCGACTTCGCACCCGACGTGCTCATGCCCGGCGACCCGCGGCGGGCGAAACTGATCGCCGAAACGTTCTTCGACAGCCCGAAACTCGTCACCGAGGTGCGCGGCATTCTCGGTTACACCGGCACGTTCAACGGCAAGCCGGTGTCGGTGCTCGCCTCGGGCATGGGGATGCCCTCCCTCGCCATCTACGCCACAGAACTCGCCCGGCATTACGGCGTGAAGCGCATCATCCGGGTGGGCACGATCGGTGCCATGGCGCCGCATTTGCAGCTCGGAGATGTGATCGCGGCATCCGCAGCCCACACCAACTCGGCGATGACCTCGGGGTGGGTGCCGAGTGTGACGCTCAGCCATGCGCCGAACTTCACCCTGCTGCGAAAGGCCGTGGAATACGGCGAGACGAGTGGAAAGACCATTCACGTCGGCCCGCTGTTCACCACCGACAGCTTCTACAACCCCGACACCTCGGTGGTTCCGACGCTCGTGACCTACGGCACGCTCGGCGTCGACATGGAGGCGGCCGGACTGTACGCGGTCGCCCTGAAGGAGAAGTTCGACGCCCTAATGCTCGGCACCATCAGTGACCTGCCGGGTGAAGAGATGAGCGCTGCAGAGCGCGAGACCACCTTCGCCGATATGGTGTCGTTCGGTTTGGCGGCCTTTCAATGACCCTCGCTCCACCGACTGGTGCTGCCTTCGATGGATTTCCCCGCTGGTCTGAAC
Source organism: Subtercola sp. (assembly GCA_025463745.1). GTDB lineage: Bacteria > Actinomycetota > Actinomycetes > Actinomycetales > Microbacteriaceae > Subtercola. Next base: position 12,079 of record JAODBB010000135.1, on the reverse strand, counting down.
CCGTGGAACCGTACGCCGCCTTTCCGAAGGTGACCCTGCACGACCATCTCGACGGGTCGTTGCGGCCAGAGACGCTGATCGAACTCGCCGGCGTGCACGGCGTCGAATTGCCCTATGACGACCCGGAGACTCTCGCATCGTGGTTCACGGGGGAGGTCAGCACTCCCACGATTTCGCACTGGGACGAGAAATTCGGTCTGACCACCCGGGTCATGCAGACCGAAGAGAGCATCGCCCGCGTCGCCCGGGAGTGGGTGATCGAAGCCGCCGCCGACGGTGTCATCTACGGTGAGACGCGCTGGGCGCCCGAGAAGCACATTCTCGGCGGTCTGCCTCTCGCTGTCGCCGTCGAAGCGGTCGCCGCGGGCTTGGCCGAGGGCGAGGCAGAGGTTTCGGCGGCCGGCGGCCACATCCGCGCACGCCAGCTGCTCTGCGGAATGCGCACCTCGCCGTTGAGCTTCGAGATCGCCAGGCTCACCGCCTCGACCTACGGCAAGTGGGGCGGCAGCGTCGCCGGGTTCGACATCGCCGGCCCCGAAGACGGCTTTCCCATTCGTGATCACCTCGACGCCACCACGCTGCTGCACCGCGAGGGCATTCCGTACACGATTCACACGGGCGAAGCGGATGGCGCCCACAGCGTGTGGGAGACGGTGCACCTCGCGCATGCGCTGCGGCTCGGCCACGGCACGCGGGTGATCGAAGACGTGACGCTCAACGGTCGGCCGCTTTCTGTGCGTACTGCGGTGAAGGCCGTTGCGGCAGCCCGCGAGGCCGGTCTGGCCGAACTTGTCGTCGGCAAGACAGCCCAGTGGGTGATCGACCGGCGTATTCCCTTGGAGCAGTGCGTGACCTCGAATTCGAAGGGCGGTGTTGTTCTCGGCATCGAAAACCACCCCATCGACCTCCTTCGTGAGCTCGGATTCACCCTCACGATCAACCCTGACAACCGGGGCATGTCGAAGACGTCGATCAGTCGCGAATTCCGTCGTATCGAGGGTGAGTTCGGGTGGGGTGTCGACGAGTTCACGACCGCTGAGCTGGCCGGCGTCGAGGCGACCTTCCTGTCACGGCCCGAGCGCGATGCGCTTCGCACCGAACTGCTGGCTTTGATCGACGACTTCTCGAAGGTGCGGTGACCTGACGTGACACTCCAGACCGCGCCTGGCCAGCCAGACCTCGTCATCACCGGCGCGACAGTGCTTCTGCACGACGAGAACGGCGACGTGCAGTTCGTCGGCGATACGACCATCACGATCACCGATGGCGTCTTCAGCGCCGTCGAGAGTGTGCACGACGCAGCTGTGCGGGGTGCAGGTGCACGGGGGGCGGATGCTTCGGCAGCAGTCAGCCGCGCGCGGCAGACCATCGACGCCACCGGAATGATCGCGATGCCCGGCTTCATCAACTGCCACACGCACTCACCGATGGTGATGTTCCGCGGCGCCGCCGAAGACGTGCCCGAGTCGCGCTGGTTCAACGAGTTCATCTGGCCGATGGAGGTGAACCTCACCGACGACGACGTGGAGGTCGCGACCCGTCTCGCTGCGGCCGAGATGATCCGCAGCGGGGTCACGACGTTCGCCGACCACTACTTCTCCATGCCGGCGATCGCGAAGGTCGTCGATGAGAGCGGTCTGCGGGCCGTACTCGGTTCGACCTACTTCTCGACCGACGGGCAGGCCGGGCTCGAGCAGTCGCTTGCGTTCGCCCTCGAGTTCGCCGGGGCATCCGATGGTCGCATCACGACCGCTCTCGCCCCGCACGCGCCCTACACGGTGACCGATGCCGATCTCGCGGCGACCTCGGCGGCGGCGCTCGAACATGATCTTCTAGTGCACATCCACGCGAGCGAAGACCGCCACCAGATGAAGCACAGTCGCGAGCGGTTCGGCCACACACCCATCGAGACGCTGCGCCGGGCTGGGCTGCTGGAGAACCGGCTGCTGCTCGCGCACGGCATCGGCATCGTGCCCGAAGACATTCCGCTGCTGCTCGGAGGCGGCGGAAGCATCGGTTTCGGCAGTGCGCCGCGCGGGTACCTCAAGAACGGATTCGATACGACGCCCGTGAGACTGCTCGACTCGTTCGGCATTCCGGTGGGCCTCGCGACCGACGGTGCCGCATCGAACAACACCCTCGACGTGTGGGAGGCCATGACGTTCTTGAGCCTCACCCAGAAGGCTCGCGAGAATGATCAGACGTACATGACCAGCCGTCAGGCTCTCGGTCACGCCACGACGAAGAGCGCGAAGGCCGTGCAGCTCGGCGACTCGATCGGGCGCATCGCGCCGGGCTACAAGGCCGACCTCATACTGGTCGATCTGAGCGACCCACGCTCACAGCCGGTGCACGACTACGCCAATACCGTGGTGCATGGGGCCAGGTCGAGCGATGTCGACACCACCATCGTCAACGGCCGGGTGTTGATGCGGGGCAAGAAGCTTCTCACGATCGACGTCGCGGGCGTGATCGCCGAGCTCGCACCGCGCCTCGAGCGCCTCACCGACCGGAGCCACGGCACGAGCATCCAGAACTACGATGCCTGAGCAGCGCACGAGCGGCGGGCGATTCGCCGGCATCAACTCGGCCGCCGGCTGGGGGGGCCTATGGCAGTGATGCGATGAAGTCGGCCAAGACGGCGAGGGATGCCTCGACCGTCGCCGCGAGAATGGCCTCACCCTTTTCGGCTGTGGCGCTGGCCGGGTCGCCGAAGACCCCTGACGGCGAGAACGGGTGCAATTGCATCGGTCTGGTGCCGAAGTCAGAAGGGAATGCGGGATAGACCGAGACGTACCGGTCTGGGTGCACGGTGGCGGCATCGATCGCGAGCATGATCGAGGTTTCGACCTCCTCGGCGTGGTTCAGGCCAGGGGCCGCCTCGGCGCTGTGCCGCACGGCGTTCGCCGCCTCGGCCATGCCGGGATAGTCGAGTGTGATGGCGGCGATCTGCGCCTCGGCGGTGAGGATGCGCGTGGCGGCGTACAGCGGCATCCGATTGCCCCAGTCGCCGTTGACGATCACGAGCCCTCGAGCCCCACTCGCGACGAGCGAGCGGCCGAGGTCGACGGCGATCGCGGTGACGGTCGTGGGCGAGAGCGAGACGGTGCCCGGGTAGCCCGCGTTGTTCCAGGTGTCGCCGTACGCAATGGCCGGCAGCAGCACCGCGTCGAGCCGTTCGGCGAGGCGACGGGCGACCTCGGTCGCGGTCATTGTGTCGGTGCCGAGCGGCAAGTGCGGCCCATGCTGCTCGAGGGCGCCGAAGGGCAGAATGGCGAGGCCGTCACCGGTGGCGAGGTGGGCGGCCACGTCATTCCAGGGGGTGCGGTCGGCGTCGATCATGCTGCCCCGGCTGCGGTGGTGGCGGTGGCCGCGACCCCGGCGGTGGCCGCGACGCCGCCGGAGGCTGCGGCTGCGACGGCGGCGCCTCCAGCGACTGCCGCTGCGAGCTCCTGCTCACGCTGAGGCTCGGCCTCACGCCAGGGCTCGGCCGCGCTGTCGCTCGCCTCTTCGATCGGCTCGCCGGAGAGCCAGCGCACGGTGCGATCGAACAGAGTCGCAAACCCGTGCCACTGCAGGAAGGAGGGCGGGGCCCAGTGCGGCGCGATATCCGAGGTGAAGGCTGCGCTGCGGCCGGCTTCGTAGGTGTCGATGACGAGCAGTGGATGCCCGGCGCATTCGGCGAGCACGCTCGCGGTGGGCTTCGGCACCACCTCGTTCAGGCCGAGCAGTGCCGGCCACTGCCGGCCCAGCCCCGCGGTGATCGCGTGGGAGCCGACCGTGATCGGAGCCGCGCCCGCGGACAGTTCGACCCGGTCATCCCGATCGAGCACGGTCACTGCGAGCGCGGGCGCAAGTGGGGTGCGGCCCCAGCGGGCCTTCGCATCGATGCCCGAGAAGGTCAGGTACCCGCCGACCATCAGCAGACCGCCGCCCTGCTCGACAAACGCGCGAATCACGTCTGTTCGGTCTGGCAGCGGAGTCGAGTGCACAAAGGTATCCGGAGGAACCTGGAAGGTATTGGCACCTACGTCGGAGATCACGATGACGTCGGCGATGTCGCGAAGGCCCTCGGCCGTTGTCGGGAGCCGCGTCGTGATCTCGTGGGCGGGAATGTGCGTCACCTCGTGGCCGAGCCGTCGAAGTGCGGCGCTGAATTCGGCACCGCCGAGAGTGAACTCCGAGGAGTAGAAGGCGTCGAAGCCTTTCTGATGAACGGAATAGACGAACCACGACTCTCCGAGTAACACGACACGTGACACGGTGTGGGCCCTTTCTCACAATGGATGTCAGAACTGTACTAAACGTTTTGCACGGTGTTCGTCGCCAGAGCCTGAAACGGTAAATCTTGCCCCAAAGTTATTGAATTGGAAACACGAGCGTAATCGTGCAAAGCGTCTTGCGAGTTAGCTTCGGTGCATGAACCAATCCCTCTCAGGAGTCGCGCTCTGGAACGGCTCCCGCTTCGACGGAATCCGGCGGCTCGAGTGGAACACGGCCGGCGCCGACGGCACCATCACCGCCATAACGAGCGAACCAGGCACGAGCCCCGAACCCGGCGCTTCGCCCGTGGATTCGGGCCAGGGTTCGGGCCTGGGTTCGGCCACCGCGCCCGCCGAGTTCAGCGTGATCCCCGGCCTCATCGACACACATGTGCACCTCGTCGGCAACGCGGCAGCGACGCCCGCCGACTTTCTCACCTGGCCGTTGACGACGCGGCCAGAAGAGCAGACGCTGCATGCCCTGGCCCATTCGCTCGAGGCGATGCGTGGGGGCGTCACGACCGTTCGCGACCTCGCCGCCGACGACATACAGTTCTCTCTCCGCCGAGCGGTCGACGCCGGTGTGGTCACGGGCCCGCGTCTGATCGCTCACGGCGTCGTGAACATGACGGCGGGCCACAGCGACCTTTTCATTCCACCCGCCTTCCCCCTGCGCAAGCCGGTGGCTGACGGGCCGGATGCCTGCCGCGCCCTCGTGCGTCACTGGGCCCGTGCGGGCACCGACGGCATCAAGATTCCCGTGAGCGGTGGTGTGCTCTCGGTCGGCGACAAGAGTGCCTGGCGCAACTACACCCGCGCCGAGATCGCGGCGATCGTCGATGAGGCCCACGCGTTCGGAATGCTTGTCGCCGCCCACGCACACACAGAGGCCGGCATTCAGATCGCCCTCGACGAGGGCATCGACTCCATCGAGCACGGCACGCTGATGACTGCTGAGCAGGCTGCCGCGATCGCATCCACGAGGGTCACGGTCGCACCCACATTGCTCATCAATGAGCGAATCGCGGCAGGCGAGAATGGAGTCTCAGCGGAGCAGTCCGCGAAGGCGCAGGAGCTCGTGGTGAATCGCAATCGGCTGATGCGGGATGCGGCAGACCTCGGTGTCGATTTCGTACTGGGCACCGACGCGAACGGACACCACGTGAAGTTCGGTGACCAGATGGAAGAGGTGCGCCTGATGGCCGCACTCTTCGGCTGGACTGCGGAACGCGCGTTGCAGGCGGCCACGAGCCGCGCCGCCGCAGCGATCGGTCGTTCATCGTCGGTCGGTACCCTCGAGACCGGTCGCCCCGCCGATTTTCTCGTCATGCGGGGCACGCCGTGGCAGAACATCGACGACCTGCACACCGGCAATATCGTCGCCGTCGTGTCTCGCGGGCGGGTGGTGGCAGGCGTGCTGCCCCGTTCATAGGCAGCTCGCCGCAGATCCGGCCGGTCTCACTCGCCGGCGTCGGGCCGCTCGCCGATCGCGGGCTGCGCAGCGCTCCTCGGCGTCAGCGCTTCGTCGGGTAGATCACGGCGTCGTCGGCGCTGAACGTGAACCAGGCCGAAGTACCGATACCGAGGTCGAGATCGGCGACATCGGCGGGGGTTGCGTCTGCCGCGATTCCGTCGGCGCGAACCCTGATCAGGTCGCCGCGCGGTTCGAGGTCGGTGACCGCCTTGAACAGTGCATTGACCGAGGCATCCGGTCTGCGGGTCGACACGCGCACGTTCGCCGGGCGCACGGCGGCCGTGCACTCCGTAGCGCTCGTGATGCTCACCAGGGGCCGCGCGGTGTCGAGCTCGGTTCCGTCGGTGGTGCGAAGGCCGGTGGCGGTGCGGATGCCGGAGAGCACATTGAGACCTGCGATATCCGCGGTGAACGGGTCGCGCGGCTGCTCGAGAATGCTTCGCGTGGGGCCGTCTTCAACGATGTGGCCGTGGTCGATGACGATCACCCGGTCGGCGAGCGTGTAGGCGTCGAGAATGTCGTGCGTCACAATGATGGCGGTGCGGTGCTCGAGAACGCGCCGAAGCGTGCGCCGAAGCGCGGGTGCGACGGCGATGTCGAGCGCGGCCATCGGTTCGTCGAGCAGTAGCAGCTTGGGGTCGGCTGCGAGAGCACGGGCAACGGCGATGCGTTGCGCTTGCCCGCCCGAGAGTTGGGCGGGCTTGCGGCCTTCGAGCTCGCCGGCATCGACCTCTGCCAGCCAGGTGCGAGCCGCAGCACGGGCACTCTTTTTGGTGACACCCGTGCTGGTCGGCCCGAACGCGACGTTGTCGAGCACCGTCAGGTGGGGAAACAGGAGGGCTTCCTGGGCGAGTAGAGAGACGCCTCGGGTATGCGGTGGCTTCCACGCCCGCTGGCGGCCCGGCCCGGCGGCGAAGAGTGTTTCGCCGTCGAGCTCGGCGTGTCCGCTGTCGGGGGAGAGAAGGCCCGAGATCAGGTTCAGCAACGTCGACTTGCCTGCACCGTTCGGCCCGAGCACCGCGAGTGTTTCGCCGTCGCTCAGTGTGAACGAGACGTCGAACTGCCGCTTCGTGACCGCCGCGTCGAAGATGAATGTCACGAGATTCTCTCTCCGTAGAGCCGCGAGTTCGAACCGATCTGGTTGGCCAGCCCCACCACGATTATGGCGACGGCGATTAACACGAGCGAGAGGGCGACGGCGGCATCCGGATCTGTTTCGCGTTGCAGGTAGATCTCGAGCGGCAGCGTTCGGGTGACCCCCTGCAGGCTGCCGGCGAAGGTGAGCGTGGCCCCGAATTCGCCGAGCGCTCGGGCGAACGAGAGCACGGCCCCCGAGATGAGCGCCGGCAAGACCAACGGCAGAGTGATCCGGCGCAGCACCGTCGTCGGCCCCGCGCCGAGAGTCGCACCGATGGCCTCGTACCGGGTGCCGACCGTGCGCAGCGCTCCTTCGAGACTCAGCACGAGAAACGGCAGCGCGACGAACGTCTGGGCCAGAATCACTGCGGTGGTCGAGAAGGCGATTTGGATGCCCAGAAAATCCATCGGCGCCTTGAGCAGCCCCTGACGCCCGAACGTATACAGCAGCGCGATTCCGCCGACAACGGGCGGCAGAACCAGGGGGAGCAGTACGAGCGAGCGCAGGATGCGCTGCCCCGGAAACGAGGTGCGGGCGAGCACCAGCGCCATCGGCACACCCACAATGATGCACAACAGCGTTGCGATCGACGACGTTCGAAGGCTCAGCAGCAGCGCGTCGATCGACGACTGCGACGTGATGAGCGGGATGAACTCGGCCCAGTTGACACGAACGACCATCGCCACCAGCGGCAGCATCACGAAGAGTGCGCCGATGATGGCGATGGCCAGAACCCATTTGGGAATGCCCGCGTACTGTTGCGACGCTTTCATGCGCGGTGAGGGGTTACGGCTTGCCGAAGCCGGCGGTGGCCAGAATGGCCTGCCCGTCTGTTCCAGTCACATAGTCGATGAACGCCTGGGCGAGCGGCACGTTCTTCGCGCCCGAGACGGTGGCGATCGGGTACGTGTTCACGGCCTGGCTCGATTCGGGGAACGGAACGCCGGTGACCGTGGTTCCGGCACCCTTGACGTCGGTCACGTAGACCAGCCCGGCATCGGCTTCACCCGAGCTGACTTTACCCAGAACATCCGTCACCGACGACTCTTGGCTCACGGCGGGAATCGTGACACCGGTGGCCGTCTCGACGGTTGCGGTCGCCGCGCCGCACGGCACGGCCGGCGCGCAGATCACGGTCTTGATGCTCGCATTGCCGAGGTCTTGGAACGACTTCACGTTGGCGGGGTTGCCGGGAGGGGTAGCGATCTCGAGAACGTTCGTGGCGAAGTTCACGGGCGTGCCGCTCACCAGGTTCGCGGTGGTCAGCTTGCCCATGGTCGCGGTGTCGGCCGAAGCGAATACGTCGGCGGGCGCTCCGCCGGTGAGCTGCGTCACGAGGTCAGACGAGCCGGCGAAGTTGAAGGTGAGGGTGGTGCCGGGGTTCGCCGCCTGAAACTGGGTGCCGAGTGCGGTGAAGGTCGACTTCAGCGATGCGGCGGCGAACACCACAATGGTGCCAGTGGGCGCCGTCGTGGCCGACGCCGTGGGCGCATTGCCGGCCGACTCGGTGGTGCCGGATGAGCTCGAGCACGCTGCGGCGCCAGTCACAACAGCTGCGGCGATGACGAGGGCGGCGAGGCTCTGCACCCATCTTCTCGCGGTGTCCGTGCTCATTGGTTTCAGACCTTTCCCGAAGGGGTTTCGACGATCACTGTTGTGGCTTTCACTACAGCTACTGCGACAGAACCAAGCTCGAGCCCGAGTTCTCGCACGGCTTCGCTCGACATCAGCGACACCACGCGATGCGGGCCGCACTGCATCTCGACTTGGGCCATGACCTTGTCCATCGTTATTTCAGTGACGAGGCCGACGAACCTGTTCCGGGCGGAACGCCCGACATCCGACGGGTCATCGGGCAGAATGGCGTTCTTGCGTGCCAGCTGCGCCAGGGTCAACCCGTCGACGACGGAGCGTCCGGAGTCGTCTTTGCTGCTTTCCAAGACGCCGATATCAATCCATCGGCGCACGGTGTCGTCGCTCACTCCCAAATAGTGGGCTGCATCTCGAATCCGAATTTGCGACATGAAGCCCATCTTATTTCCGTGGCTTCGGGTCTAGCTGCCAATTCCGATCATAATGTGCGTGCGAGACATGCCCAGGCAATGGCGGACGGCCTCCGACCTGCCCGGTTCGGCTCGCCGTCGGTCAGCGGTGAGAATCGCCGCTGCGCGCCCGACGAGCGCGCAAGAACCTGAGAACGACGAACGGAGTCGTGACCACTACGATCGCCACGCCGATCCACAGCACAGGCGAGTAGTCTCTGCTGAAGATGGCGAGGATGAGAATGGCGATGACGCCCTCGATCACCAGAAGGTTTCGCCAGAACGATTCGCTGCCTCGTGCACGTTGGCTTGCCATACCTGAAGCTAACGCGATGGGCTGAACCGGGCAAATCGGCGGCGGCGCGCAGAGTGGCTCAGCGGCACTGGGCGGCGAGGGCGATCTGCTCGTCGGTGGGGCGGCCGTACGCCTCGATGCCGGAGCCGCCCACGTCGAAACCCTGGCTGATCGACCACGCGGTCGCCCACCTCTCTTGGTTCTGAGCGAACGAGGCGTTTGCGAACAGTTTCGCGCAGCGGTAGATCTGGGTGTGCCCCACCTCGTGGGCCACGAGTGCGTGGTCGTCGGTTTCGTTGAGGCCGTCCGTCCAGGCGTCTTCTACCGAGTAGTTCAAGCTGATGATGGCGTAGCCGCCGTCGGAGTCGAAGGTTTGCGCCGTGCCAGAGAGCCAGCCGTCGCCGAGGCCCGAGACTTCTGGCGCCCAGACGAACTCGAGTGCGACGCCGTTGCTGAGCGAGCGGGCGTAGGCCTCGATCTCTCTGCGCACGGCCCAGGCCGGGTCATCCTGCTGGCTCTGGTTGGTCGCCTGCGACGAACGTACCTGCGCTTCGGCGTCGATGATCGAGCCGAGAAACGCGCCATTGCGACTCAGGCTCATGCTCGGGTTGCGGGCTTGGTCGATCAGCTGGATGAGCGCGACTTGCGCAGAGCGATTCGATAGGGCGTTGGCGGCGATGAGCTGCTCGGCGCTCTGCGCGGTCGCAGAGAAGTAGGCGGCTTCGCCGGCGATGAGTGTGTCTGTTGCGGTCTTCGCGTCAGTGGTCGCTGTGCGCAATTGGTTCGTGGTCTGCTGCGACTGCCGGTCGAGGTTCTCGAGCTGCTCCGAATCGGTGGTGAGCTGCCACGGGGGGCGGTACCCGCTGTCGGCGACGGTGCCTGCTTGGGTGCTGCTGTCGGATTGTGCCGATGCCGATGCCGATGCCGATGCCGATGCCGATGCAGGTGCCGTTTCCGGTGCTGGTGCCGGTGCGGTGGCGGCCGGAGCCTGGGCGAGCGGTTCGAGTATGGTCAGGTCGTGGCCGAGCGCACCTGCTTCGGCACTGGTGTCGGCTGCGAATTCCGGTCTGTCGACCACAGTGCGGATGCGCAGAGCAAGACTGTTGCTGTAGGCCAATTGGGCATCGTACGCATGTACTGCGGCCGTCTCGTCGGCGAGCTGCGATTGGAGGGTGGCGCTCGCGGCCTGGTAACGGCTCTCGCTGACCGCGCTCCAGGCCCAGAACCCGCCGCCGATCGCGGCCAGCACCACCACGATGATGAGCGCACCGATGAGGCGTCGTCGGCGGGGGTGCCGAACATTCTCGGCAGAGGATGCGTCCGCCAAGGATGGGGCGCCGTCGAGGGGTGGAGTTTCGCTGTGAAGCGGTGGAGTCTCGCTGTGAAGGGGTGGAGTCTCGCTGTGAAGAGGTGGAGTCTCGCTGTGAAGAGGTGTTGGGCCGGCCGAAGGTTGCGCCCCCTCGTCAAGCGGAGTTTCATGCTCGGGAGCCCCATCGTTCTCGAGGTGTGATTCGTCGGTCATCCGGCGTAGTTCCTTTCAGGCCGCGGTCAGTATTTCATACGTTTCGCCAAGTAAACGCAGGGAGACCGCATAGTGCTGTGCGGTTTCTTTGACGAAGCGAACGATGAGAAGGAGCGCAGAAATGTCGAACAAGCACGAAGCTGCCAGGTGGCGCGATGCTGAAGGCAACGAGATCGATGAGGATGACCGCGGTCTCGTTTACGACATCAGAACCCTCGTCGACCGCCGCCGGGCCCTCGGGCTGTTCGGCGGAGTGGCGATGGTCTCACTGCTTGCGGCGTGCTCGAGCACCGACTCGTCGGCGGCACGTTCGTCAGCTGCAGCGGCGGCAACGTCGACGCCGAGCGCGACCGGCACGCCGTCTATCGGCACCGAGTCTGGCGGCACCGACACTGTGACCGAGGTACCGGATGAGACGGCGGGCCCGTACCCCGGTGACGGGTCGAATGGTGTCAACGTGCTCGAAGATTCGGGAATCGTTCGCAGCGACATCCGTTCGAGCTTCGGTTCGTCGACCACCACTGCCGAGGGTGTGCCGCTGAACATCCAGCTGACCGTGCGCGATGTCTCGACGGGCAGTGCGCTCGCGGGCGTGGCCGTCTACCTCTGGCACTGCAACCGCGACGGGGAGTACTCCCTCTACGGGTCGGATGTGCAGAACGAGAACTACCTGCGCGGAGTTCAGCAGGTCGACGCCAGCGGAACAGTGACGTTTACCTCGATCTACCCGGCCGCATACTCGGGGCGGTGGCCGCACATCCACTTCGAGGTGTACAAAGATGTCGCGACGGCGGTGGCGTCGGGGCCGATCGTCAAGACATCGCAGATCGCCCTGCCGAAGGAAATCTGCGATGTGGTCTACGCCACGAGCGGGTACGAGCAGAGCGTGCGCAACCTCGCGTCGACCAGTCTGGCCAGCGACAACGTCTTCGGTAATGACAGCGGCATCCACCAGATCGCCAGTATGTCGGGCTCGGTCTCTTCTGGCTACACGGCGGCGCTCACGATCGGGGTCTGAGCGGGTCTGAGGCGTCTGAGGCGTCTGAGCGGCGCGCCCGATTTTCTCGTCGAGAATCGACTCAATGACCCGATTTTCTTCGACCGATTCACCCGACTCGTGTTCGATGTGAGTCAGCCAGCCAAGCGAGTCCGCACCGAGACGCGTCATGGCTCTGCGCAAAATGGCGGGGTGGGCTTGTTCAGCTGGCGTCGCTGAAGTGTGGTGCTGGCCGGGTGCGTGTGTTGAGGCGGTAGGGGCTGGGCGCATGGAGTCTGTCTTGTTGTTGCATGCAGCGTTGTGGTGTTTGTTCGGGGTCGATCCATCGGGGTGGGACCATGTGGGGTAC
>JAODBB010000056.1 GCA_025463745.1 Subtercola sp. | reverse complement strand
AGGTCGACGTGGCGAGCCGTGGAATGGCCTGGGGTGCGTCGACCGTGAACAGCTGGTACAAGAACGCCAGCGGGCGCGTCTCGCAGGTGTGGCCGTACCAGTTGGTGGACTACTGGGATCTGACCCGCGCCCCGCGTCTCGATGAACTCGACGTGCGCCCGCGGCACCTCGACGAGGTGGCCGCCCAGGGCTGAAATTTTGCGAGAGAAGCGCTTTCGGCCGAGAGAAGCCACTACGGCAGCTTCTCTCGGCCGAGAATGCTTCTCTCGCGGGCGCGGTCAGGGTTTGCCGGCGAGCTCGTTCGCTTCCCACTTCTTCTTCATGGCCTGCACCGACTGGAGAAAAGCGGCGAGCGACGGGCTGACGTGGTCTTTGCGATACACCAGTGACAGCGTCACCGTCGGTGTCGGGTCGGTGAGGGCCACATAGACCACGCCCGAGATCGCCGACTTCTGAGCCGACGAGGTGACCACGGCGACGCCGAGCTCGCTCGACACCATGCTGAGCGTGGTCTGCACGCTGTCTGCCTCGTGCACGATGGTGGGCTCGAAGCCGGCCTCGGCGCACAGCGCGATGGCGTGGTCGTAGAGCTGCGGTTCGATGTCGCGCGTCATCATGACCAGCGGTTCGCCCTTGAGATCGGCGAAGTGCACGAGCTTCGCGGTGGCGAGTGGATGCCCGATGGGCACCGCCAGCACGGCTGGCTCGACTTTCACCTCCATCAGCTCGAGGTCGACCTCACCGCTGACGTGCCGCAAGAACGCGGCATCGTAGATGCCATCGCGCACATCGTCGATGGCGGTCTGGGTCGTGGTTTCGCGCAGTGACATCAGCATCGACGGGAATCGCCGGTGGTGCAGGCGCAGCAGGTCGGGCAGCAGACTGTCGGCGACCGTTCGGGTGTAGCCGAGCCGCAGCGTTCCGACGAGCCCTTCGCGAATGCGCCGCGCACTCTGCTGAAACCGCGCCGAGAGCTCGACCAGGCGTTTCGCCTCGGGCAGCAAGAGCCGGCCGGAGGGCGTGAGCTCGACGCGGCGCCGGTTGCGCTCGAACAGCACAACCCCGAGCTCGCGTTCGAGGTTGGCGATCTGCTTGCTGAGCGCCGGCTGCGCGATGTGCAGCCGGAGTGCGGCCCGCCCGAAGTGCAGTTCTTCGGTGAGGGTTGTGAAATAGCGTAAGTGCCGGAGTTCCATGATCACACCTTCTCTGGCTGACCGGCCGAGGCCAGTTCTCTGTTGACCGTTTTTGCTGCGGCGAGCAGTCGGGGCAGCATCACCCTGATGTTTTCGGGCTTCATGCGCACCAGCGGCAGCGAGAGCGCAATGGCCCCCACCGCGTTTCCGTCGGGGCCGCGCACCGCCACGGCGAGAGCGCCGATGCCGTCTTCTGATTCGCCGTCGTTGATGGAGTAGCCGTCTCGGCGTGCCCGCGCGAGCTGTTCGAGCAGCGTCGACTGGGTCTGCACGGTATGGCCCGTGATGGTGGCCAGCCTCTTCTTCGGGTACAGCGCGGCGACCGTGTCGTTGTCGAGCTCGGCCAACAGCGCCTTGCCGCCGGCCGTGGCGTAGGCGGGCAGCATCGATCCGGTGCGCACGCTCGTCTTCAGGGGGCGGTTGCCGCTTGCGCCATCGATGAACCGGATGTTCGCGCCTTCGAGCACGCTCAACTGCACGGTCTCGTCGAACTCGGCGGCGAGGTTCTCGACCGTCGGCATCGCGGCGGCGCGCAGCAGTACGATCGACTTCGATTCGACACCCTGTCGGGTGAAGAACGGGCCGAGACGGTAGGCGCGAGTGAGGCGGTCTTGTTCGACGAAGCCGTGGTGCATCAGCGTTCCGAGCAGGCGGTGAGCGGTCGAGCGGGCGGTACCGAGTTCGTTGCCGAGCTCGGAAACGCCGAGAGGGCCGTTGTCGCGCAGCAGGCGTAAGACGGTGAGTGCCTTGTCGACCGAGCCGATCAAATACGGTGTCGGGCCAGGATCTACGGTGATCATGTATCGCAGCATACAGAATCATTCCGCGATTTGTTCCTTATTTTGCGATTCACGTCTATCGTCGGCTTCAGGAGCCGCATTCCCGGCGGCATGCATTGTGGAGCCTCACGCTCCCCGCGTGCGAACAACCTTTTCAACGACGAGAGGAGCCCCGTGTCAACAGCAGCACTGCCCCGTTCGCCGTGGCCTTCAGTAGCCGATCTGCTCGAGATGGCGGCGCGAACCCTCGCCGACCGGCCCGCGGTCATTGCCGGTGACCTACGGCTGGACTACCGAACATTCGCCGATCGCGTGATGCGCCTGGCCACCGGCCTCGGAGCTCTCGGCTGCGGTGTGGGAAGTCGGGTCGTGGTGCTCTCGCAGAACAGCCTGCCCGTGCTCGAACTGCACTACGCGATCGCGGTGATCGGCGGCACGACCGTTGCGTTGAACACCCGGTTCGCCGGAGCCGAACTGAGCCGCTGCCTCGAGAATTCGGCGCCCGATCTCGTCATGGTGACCGGCGAGCTCGCCGATCGACTGCCGAAAGACGGCCCGCCCGTGTTCGTGATCGATGCACCGGGCGACGGCGGGCGGTCGACCCGCTACGAAGAGCTGATCGAGGGGAGTGCGCCGCGCGAAGGCGTACAACGGGCATCCGACACTGTCGCCGCACTCTTCTACACCAGCGGCAGCACCGGCGCGCCCAAGGGAGTGCAGCTCACGCACGAGAGCGTTCTGGCCGGCGCACTCAGCTGCGCGCTGGCGGTGGGGCTGGATGCCCGGAGTCGCTGGCTGCACGCCTCACCGATGTTCCACCTCGCCGATGCCTGGGCGATCTGGGCCGCCACGATGGTCGGCGCGTGCCACGTGATCGAGAGGTTCGAGCCGCGGGCGACGCTCGAGACGATTCGCACCGAAGGCATCACCCACACGATTCTCGTTCCGACAGCGCTCGACATGCTCGCCGACGCGGCGGATGGCGATGCAACGGCGTTCGATTCGCTGGGAGCGATGCTCTACGGCGGCGCCCCCATCGCCGAAACCACCTACCGGCGGCTGGTCGCCCTCGGCGTGCCGATGTTTCACACCTACGGGTCGACCGAAACGTCGGGATGCATGGCGGCGCTCCGGCCGGAGGAGCACATTCGCGCCGATGGCACCCTGCGGCTCGGCGTGGTCGGTCGCGCGGTGCCGATGACCTCCATCGTGATCGTCGACCCCGATGGCCAAGAGGTCGCCCCCGGGCAGGTGGGGGAGATCACGATCGTCTCGCCGAACCTGATGATCGGGTACAACCAGGCTCCGGAACAGACGGCCGACGTGCTGAAGAACGGGCGCTATCACACCGGCGACCTGGGGCGGGTCGATGCCGACGGGTTCGTCGAACTCAGCGGCCGCCGCAAAGAGATGCTGATCTCGGGGGGCGAGAACGTCTACCCGAATGAGGTCGAGCTGGCGCTGCGCGAGCATCCGTCGGTTCGCGACGTCGGCGTCGGCGGCCTGCCCGATGTTCGCTGGGGCCAGCGCATCGCGGCGGTGATCGTGCCCACCTCGGGTGCGAGCCTCGAGCTCGACGAGTGCCAGTCGTTTCTGGCGGGTCAGCTGGCCGGCTACAAGATTCCACGCGCGGTTTTCGCCGTCGACGAGTTGCCGCGCAATGCCAGCGGCAAGATCGACCGCGCCGCCCTGAACACACTGCTGTCTGACCTCGAACAACAGAACGCCGAGCGAACCGTGGGCTCGCCCGCCTGATGGTCGACGCACCGAACATCGACGCACCGAAAATCGGCACCCCGATCATCCAGAACCCGATCATCCACAACAAAGGAGAAGCATGACAGCCCCCGAAGGTTTTCTTAGCCCCATCGAGACGTACGAGAACATTCTCTGGGATGTGGCGCCCGACGGCATCGCAACCCTCACGCTCAACCGGCCAGAGAAGCTCAACGCCTTCGACAAGCGCATGCTGCACGAGATTCGCGACGCCATTTGGAAGGCATCGTTCAACGATGCCGTGAAGGTCGTCATCATCACGGGCAGCGGCCGCGGGTTCTGCTCGGGTCGCGACATCTCGGGCCTGCGCATGGAGAATGCGCTTTCGAGCCCGCAGTACCGCACCTATGTGCGGGCGAACCACGAGACCTTTGACGACCTCGAGGCGTTCGAGAAGCCGCTGATCGCGGCCGTGAACGGAATCTGCGCCGGCGGCGGCGTCGAACTCTCGGCGGCCTGCGACATCAGAGTCGCCTCGACGGCAGCGGCCTTCATGCTGCCCGAGACGCAACTCGGCGTACTGCCGGCGTCGGGCGCGTGCTCGCGCCTCATCGACATCATGGGCATCGGCCGCCTCAAAGAGATGGTGATGACGGGCGACCCGGTCAGTGCCGAAGACGCCTACCGCATCGGCCTTGCGAACCACCTGGTGGAGCCCGATCAGCTACTGCCGAAGGCGAAAGAGATCGCCGCTCGTATTCTCACGCGCGCACCGCAGGCCGTGGGCATGGCGAAGCACATCATCAACGCCTGCCGCGGACTCGACGCCGAGACGGGCCGCCTGTTCGAACGCCTCGGTCAGTCGATTCTGATCACCACCGACGATGCCCAGCGCGGCATGGCGGCGTTCGAAAACAAGCAGAAGATCACCTTCGAAGGCCGGTGATGACTCTGTGATCTCAGAATTGAGTGTGCCCCTCTCGCACGAGGGCTCGGGTGCGGGCGGCTCGGTCGTTCTCGTTCACGGGCTCGCCTCGGCGGGCCGCTCGTGGAGCGCCTTCACCCACCAGCTCCCTGTCGACGTGTCGTGGCGCGCCGTCGATCTGCCCGGGCACGGCCAGTCCGACCGCCTCGCGGCCTATTCGTTCGGCGAGCTCGCCCTCGCCGTTGCACGTGTCTGCGACGGGATGCCCGCACCGCTGACGATCATCGGACACTCTCTCGGCGGCGCTGTCTGCCTGCTCGTGGGCAGTGGCCTGTACGGGGTGACGGTCTCGCGGGTCGTCGCCCTCGACTCCAAGGTGACCTGGACCAGGGCCGAGGCAGAGCGGGCTGCCGCCGTTGCGGCGAAGCCTGCAAAGGTCTTCGCCACGCGTGACGAGGCGCTGCGCTTCTGGCAGCTCGTCGCCGGGGTTCCGGTCGGTTCGGCCATCGACGCTGAACTGGCCGCAGACGTGGTCGCCGACGTCGAGGGCGGCTGGAGCCTGCGCTACGACCAGGCCGCGGCGGCCCTCGGCGCGGCGCCGATGCAGAAGCTCGTCGGCCTGTGTCCGCCCGAGACGCAGGTGCAACTGGTCCGCGGAAAGGACGACCCCCTGGTGCCGGCGGGTGATACGGCGCTCGCCGGTGCTCTGGCTCCGATCACCGTAGCCGAGAGCGGGCATTCCCCTCACGTCGAACGGCCCGCCGAACTGGCCAGGGCATTGGGCTTCGGCCTGCCTCCCCTTACCGAGACCCCCTCGAAAGTCGAGTATTCACTATGAGCGCACAGCGCGAACTTCTAGGCATTCCCATCGCCAGTGGCGGCCGGGTCGATATCAATTCCGGGGTCGCCCGGCTCTCGGGCGTGACCTGGGCGACGCATTGGTTCGATGCCGAACGGCGTTCAGACGTCGTGGTGCTGATCGTGCATCCGGCGTCGAATTTCATGGGCCACTACCTGCTGAAGCCGCTCGCCGAGGCAGGCATCTCGGCGGTCGGTATGGCGACCCGGTACCTCGGCAACGACCAGATGCTGCTGATGGAGAACTGCGTTCTCGACATCGGCGCGGCGATCGCCCATCTGAAGAATGACCTCGGCTACGACCGCGTCGTCTTGGTGGGCAATTCGGGCGGCGGCGGGCTCGCGGCCATGTACCAGAGCCAGGCCGAGAACCCGACCCTCACCTCCACTCCCGCGGGCGACTTCCCCGACCTCACCCAGGCCGGCCTGATCCCTGCCGACGAGCTCGTCATGCTGATGGCCCACCCCGGTCGCGGCATCGTCTACACCGAGAGTCTGGATGCGGCCATCGTCGACGAGGCAGATCCCTTCACCCGCGACGCCGCACTCGACCTCTACCACCCCGAGAACGCTGCGCCGTATTCGGCAGAATTTCTTGAGCGGTACCGCGCCGCCCAAATCGCCCGCAACCGGCGCATCACGGCCTGGGCGCGCGCCAAGCTCGACGAGCTGGCGGCCATGCCGGTTCCCGCCGCCGCGACGAAGGGGGTCGATGATCTGCCCTTCGTTGTGCACGGCACCGCCGCCGACCCGCGAACCCTCGACGCGAGCATCGAAGGCACCCGCGAAAAGGCGACCACACTCTGGGGTGACGGCTGGAGCGCGAACTTCTCACCCGTGACCCTCGGTCACGCGACCAGCCTGCGCTCGTGGCTCAGCCAGTGGAGCTACGACGAGAGCCGGGCGAATGCCTTCACCGCCCTGCCGACCGTGAGTGCGCCGGTTACAGTGATCTACGGCACCTCTGACGATGCTGCGTTCCCGAGCCACGCGAAGCGTATGTTCGAGAGCATCAGTCACGAGCGACGAGAGCTGGTGCCGCTCGCTGACGTGAACCACTACTTCATCGGCCAACCCGAGGCGCTCGCCGCGGTTCGCGATCGCATCGCAGCTCTGGCCACCCGCTCGACGACAGGAGTAACACCGTGACAATCGAACAGGCCATCAGCGAAAGGGCCGCTGCGGCTCCCATCACCGACGAGTTTCGTCTGCGCACCTTCGTCGACAAACTGGCCGAAGCGGGCGACCTGTCGATCGAGACCGGAGCAGTGCAGCTCGGCGACGTGGCGGGCCGCATGGAGGCCGAGCCGCGGGCCAGCCTCTTCACGAACATCGGTGGCACCGGCGAGGAGCTCGTCGGCAACGTCATCGGCTCGCGCGCCAGGCTCGCTCTCGCGCTCGGCACCACCCCAGACGGAGCGCTCGCCGAGTTGACGGCGCGGCTCGCCCGCCCGGGTGAACTGGTCGAGTACGCCTCGGCCGACGCTCCGGTTCACCAGGTGATCCAGACCGGCGACGACATCGACCTCACCGCCTTTCCGGTGCACCTTCAGCACGAGTTCGATGGGGCGCCGTACATTTCGGCGGCGTACGACGTCTCGCGCAAGGCGAATGCCGAGCACTTCAACCTCGGGTGCCGGCGGCTGATGCTGCGGGGCAAGCGCACAACGGGCGTCGATCTGAACGCGCCGAGCGACCTGCGGGTGCGCTACCTCGCGGCAGTCGAGGCGGGCGAACGGCTGCCGGTCGCTTTTGTTGTGGGGTCGCATCCACTCGACTATCTCGGGGCCACGATGCAGGGCCAAGACGACGAGCTGCGGTTGTTGTCGTCGCTGCGCGGGGCGCCACTGCCCGTGGTGAAATGCGTCACGCAAGACCTGCTGGTTCCGGCCGACTGCGAGATCGTGCTCGAGGGTTACCTCGACCCGGCCGGTTATGTCGAGCGTGAAGGCCCGTACGGCGAGTACATGGGGTTCTACGGCGAGACCAAGCTGAACCCGCTGTTCCACGTCACGGCGATCACCCGCCGAAGCGATGCATTGTTTCAGACGGTCACCATCTCGGGCAAGAAGCTCGCTCGCACCGACACCGCCCAATTGGCGAGCCTCGCCACCGAGATCAAGCTGTGGGATGTTCTCTCCCGCGCCGTGAAACAGCCCGTCGCCGTGTACGACGTGCCGTCGTC
>JAODBB010000022.1 GCA_025463745.1 Subtercola sp. | reverse complement strand
CTCGATCGCGCAGCTGGATGACGAGTTGCCCGCTTCGAACCATGAACAGTTCATCGGTGTCTGGGTGGGTGTGCCAGACGAACTCGCCCTGCAGCTTCACGACCTTCACGTCGTAGTCGTTGATGCTCGTCAGCCGCCGAGGCTGCCAAAGATCTGAAATGAGAGCGAGGGCGTCAGCGATGTTTCGTACATCTGTCATGCCTCAATTCTGCCCGAACGCTCGGCCGAGCGCGGAGTGCCGTTCCCGCATGTGTGGCAGCTGCGCCGAATCGAGTCGGCTGTGCCTGCCTCAATGTGGCGCAGCTGGCTCACGTGACTGGGTGTGCAACTGACGGAGTCGCTGGCTGTGCGGCAGATTTGCGCGGCGGATCGCTGGGTACTTCTCTTACTACTTCCGTTACCTATTCCTTGAGCGGGAAAAGGAGCAGCAGCGGGACAGGGAAAAACAGGAAGTTGAAAATGGGGGTAAGAAAAGAGTTGTAGGGCAAAGGAAGACGAACGCGGGCGTGAATGAGAAAGTTTGAATTGGCGCATGTCGAGTGGTCGAGACGCGACAGATGGTCTGAGGTGTCGCGGTCGACGCATCTAGCGGAAGCGTTCGGCATCGAGGTTTGATGACCAAGTCCGGTGATGCGCCAATGGAAATGAGGTGCTCAGTACCGCGGGAGGCGTTGCACCAGTACCCTATGAGCATGTCGCTTTTGGATCGGATCGTGGTTAGCCCTGAGATCGTCCACGGCCGGCCGGCCATCCGCGGCACACGGGTTCGTGTGACCGATGTGCTCTCCCTTTTGGCTGCGGGAGCGTCGGAAGCCGAGATCCTCGAGGACTACCCGTACCTCACCGCCGACGACGTGAGAGCATGCCTCGAGTACGCCGCCGCGCAGGCCGATCACGCCATCCTGCTTGCTTCATAACCAGTGCGCTTCCTCGTTGACGCCCAACTGCCCCCGGCGCTTGCTCGCATGCTGTCTGCCCACGGACACGTCGCGGAACACGTGACCGATATCGGCCCGGCGGACGCATAAGACCAAGAATTGTGGAGCTATGCATTAGAGCACCATGCAGTGCTCGTAACGAAGGACGAGGACTTTTCAAGCATGGCCGCGCTCAGCGGAGAGGCGCCCGCGATCGTTTGGATACGCGTTGGTAACACACGACGTCGCGCGCTGATCAAGTGGTTCGAGCCGCTGATAGAGAAGATCGCCGAAATGATCGAGGCCGGAAACAACCTTATTGAGCTTCGCTGACCGAGTCGGTTACAGGTCTGAAGCACACGCCGAACTCGCAAGAGGGCCGGCCGACCCTTTTAGTTATCGGCATCGTTGTTTTTGTACTCGGAGTGGGCTCGGCCGTGATCGTTGCCGTACGAGTCAGGCGTGATCAGCGTCACTAGGGGAAATTCCTTGCGACCTCGCCCTCGAAGCTATGCCAAAACGATAAAGATCCGCGTAGATAAAGGGATTGGAGGGCAATAAAAGAGTGCCCCTGGTAGGAATCGAACCTACGACAAGCGGATTAGAAGGCCGCTGCTCTATCCACTGAGCTACAGGGGCAACGACCCGATGTTACTACGCGGCGCGGGTGCACCGCGGTTACCATGCGGCGCGAGTGCACCGCGGCGATCGAGAGTGACACGTGCGGTACACCCGCGATACCGCGAGCGGGACTGCCCGCCGCGACGAAGTCAGCGCGCCGCGCCCGCCTCGATCTGGCGCTCTACGGCGTCGACATCGTTCAGCACGCGCTGTGTGTCGAGCGCGCCGGCGGGCGCAGCGGGGGCGGCGTACGTCGGTGAGTCGTAATGCGGGGTCGTGGCCGCAGCGACGGGGGCCGAGGCATCCTGAACCGGTGCAGCGTACTGCTCATGATGTTGCTGCGCGACCCAGGCTTCTTGCTGGTCGCGCAAGGTCGTCTCGCTATCGGCCGACTTGGCTTTCCAGCGATCGACGTCTGCCTGAAAAGCGCGGCGCGAACGGCCGGGCCGGTGCTGCCATTCGACGAGCTGGTCGCGAAACTGGATGACGGCCGGCTCTATCTGGTAGCCGAAAGTAGCCGAATTGCGCTTCATCTCGGCCAGCGAGTACGCCGACCAGTTTGCGGCGAGAGCCGCGCCCTTGATGGGCAGCAGGCGCACCTGAATGTCTGCCTGGCCGGTAGCACGGTCTGACAGCACCTGCTCCTGCGGAGTCAGCGAATTCCATACGGAGGCCTGCTCTGCAGCGTCGACGAGCGCCCCGATGGCTGCGACCTTCAGCTCGCGGTCGCGGCCCGCGATGAGGCGCTTGATCGAACCGCTCGCTATCCAGGCGGCGAGAAGGCCTGCGACGATGATCGACACGGCCGGCACGGCGATACTCGTGATGACGTACGCGCCGCCGTCGGTGTTAGCCCAATTGAGAAAATTGCTCCACCATTCCATGCGAGAAGAGTAACCCCAGGGTGAAGAATTACCCGCGAACGAGCCGGGTGTGGCGCGAAGGGGCCCAGCGTGCGACTCCTGCCTCCGCGCCGCCCGCTCGGTGCCGGGTGAGGAGCCACGCTAACGGAAGCACGACATGGCGTCATCGATCGACGCGAAATGCCCGAGGCCGACCACTTGGCGCGTCGAGGTGACGAGGCGACGCGCCTCGAAGCGGGTGGGCTCATCGCCTTCGATGTAGCCGGCGAGCGAGCCATCGGAGCGCAGTACGCGCCAGAGGGCCGGCCGCACCTGCCGCAGGGTCGGGGTGTGCGAGACGGAATGAGTCGTGCGGGTGGTCATGGTTCCTCCTGTTCAGCGCGCCGGCCCGGTGGGTTGTTCTCTGCAACGGTACGAGGGGCCACTGACACTGGGGCCGACGTACCCTTGATGCATGCAAACTTTCGTTCTCGCGGGTGGCTGCTTCTGGTGCCTCGATGCCGTCTATCGCACGCTGCACGGCGTCGTCGATGTCATTTCGGGCTATACCGGCGGTCAGTCCGCCGACCCCACCTATGAAGAGGTGTGCACCGGTCAAACCGGTCATGCCGAGGTCGTCGCAGTGACATTCGACCCCGAAATCATTCCCGCCGATGTCATACTCGACGTGTTCTTCACGCTGCATGATCCACGCCAGCTCAACCGGCAGGGCAACGATGTCGGCACCCAGTACCGGTCGGCGATGTTCTACACCTCAGAAGAGCAGAAGCAGTTGTTCGAGCGGAGCCTCGTTCGAGCTGCAGAGCTGTGGGATGGCCCGGTCGTCACCGAAATCGCCCCCCTCGCCGAGTTCTACTCCGCTGAGCAGTACCATCAAGACTTCTTCGCCAAAAACCCCGGTCAGGGGTATTGCATGGCGGTCGCCCTGCCCAAGGTGAACAAGGTGCGCAAGAGTTTTGCCCAGTATGTGAAGGCCGCCTGAGCGGCTTCTCCTCCACAGTTCACGGCTTGCGGATGCTCTGCACAGACTTCAGGCAGGTGTGCCCCGACGCTCCGGCGCCGGGGCACACTCGTTTCACCGGGCAGACAACCCCGAAACGAATGGCCTCGAACGGCCCCACTTGATCAGGAGAACACCGTGCCAGACAACATTTCGCTCACCGGAGTCGTGGCGACCACGCCCCGTCACATCACCACCAACGAGGGGCTCGACATCACCAGCTTTCGGCTCGCGTCGAGCCAGCGCAGGTACGACAAGGCACATAATTCGTGGGTGGACGTGGGCACGAATTGGTACACGGTCACCGCCTTCCGCCAGCTCGCGGCGAACATGGCGAATTCGCTGAGCAAGGGTGACCGCGTGGTGGCCTCGGGTCGCCTGCGAATTCGCGAGTGGGTGAACGGTGAGAAACATGGCATGAACATTGAGGTCGAGGCCGAAGCGGTGGGGCACGACCTGTCGTGGGGCAGCTCCAGCGTCACAAAGTCGCTCGCGCAATCGACCGGAGGTACCGGTGGTTCAGCGGCGCCAACGGCGGCCGATGACGACAGATGGCGAATGAGCCCGGCGTCAGGCGGCGGCGGGAGCGCCGCTGATTGGGGTGCAGGTGCATTCGGAACCATGCCAGGAGCCGACGGATTTGTGCCAGAAGAGACCGCAGCTTCGGCCGATGGCGGTGAGGAGCCTGCCGATTCCGGCGATTCTGAGCTTTTCTCGCACAGCCCTCACTTAGACTCTCTACCGGTAGCCGGGGGAGTCGGTTCTTAATGAGTGGAGTGATTCATGCCCTGTCGCACAATCGGCATCTTGCGGCGGTCGGCAGTGGCGGCTGCGGGTGCGACGGTATTGGCGATAGCGCTCGCAGGCTGTACCTCCGGCCCGGGGCCCGTGCCGAGCAGTGTGGTGCCGACATCCGCCGCTGCCACGACGACGCCGACCGCCGCGCCGGTATTGGTGCCGAGCGGTACTGCCGCCCAGAATCTCGCGTTCTTCGACTTCGTGAACAATCAGACCATCAGCGCGGCGACGGCACAGAGCCAGACGCCCGATGGTGTCGCCTTCATCACAGCACTGCGCACGGGCGGTTTCGCCGTCGCCGACATGCAGGTGACGCCCGACATCACGACGGTCGGGGTGAAAGCCGACTCGATTCAGTTCTCGGTGGCGATGAAAGGGCAGTGTCTCATCGGCCAGTACGGATTCGGCCAGTACCACAGCCTCATCGCGCCGGTGCTGGGCACCGGTAAGTGTCTGATCGGTGAAACCCGCGCCATAGACTGGTAGCCATGGCCGAATACATTTATTCCATGGTGCGCGCCCGCAAGGCCGTGGGCGACAAACTGATTCTCGACGACGTGACGATGTCGTTCCTTCCCGGAGCGAAGATCGGTGTCGTGGGTCCGAACGGCGCCGGCAAGTCGACCATCCTCAAGATCATGGCGGGCCTCGACACTCCGAGCAACGGTGAAGCCAAGCTGAGCGCGGGCTACACCGTCGGCATTCTCATGCAGGAGCCTGAGCTCGACGAGACCAAGACAGTGCTCGAGAACGTTCAGGAGGGCGTCGGCCCTATCAAGGCCAAGGTCGATCGGTTCAACGAGATCTCGGCCGAACTCGCTGACCCAGATGCCGACTTCGACAAGCTGCTTGAAGAGATGGGCACGCTGCAAGAGCAGATCGACGCCGAAGACGCGTGGGATCTCGACTCCCAGCTCGAGCAGGCGATGGATGCCCTGCGAACCCCACCGGGCGACGCCTCGGTCGCGAACCTCTCCGGTGGCGAGAAACGCCGTGTCGCACTGACCAAGCTGCTGCTTCAGAAGCCCGATCTGCTGCTGCTCGACGAACCCACCAACCACCTCGACGCCGAAAGTGTTCTCTGGCTCGAGCAGCACCTGGCGAAGTACCCCGGCGCCGTTCTCGCCGTGACACACGACCGGTACTTTCTCGACCACGTGGCCGAGTGGATCGCCGAGGTCGACCGCGGTCACCTCTACCCCTACGAGGGCAACTATTCGACCTACCTCGAGAAGAAGCAAGAACGCCTCTTGGTTCAGGGCAAAAAAGACGCCAAGCTCTCTAAGCGCCTGGCCGAAGAACTCGAGTGGGTGCGGTCGAACGCCAAGGGCCGTCAGGCGAAGTCGAAAGCACGTCTCGCCCGCTATGAAGAAATGGCGACCGAGGCCGAGCGCACCAGAAAGCTCGATTTCGAAGAGATCGTCATCCCCGTCGGACCGCGGCTCGGTTCGCAGGTCATCGACGCCAACAAGCTGCAGAAGGGCTTCGGCGAGCGAGTGCTCATCGACGACCTGACCTTCACCCTGCCGCGCAACGGCATCGTAGGAGTCATCGGCCCGAACGGCGTGGGCAAATCGACCCTGTTCAAGACCATTGTCGGCTTCGAGCCGCTCGACGCCGGCAAGCTCACCATCGGCGATACGGTCGACATCTCGTACGTCGACCAAGATCGCGGCGGCATCGACCCGCAGAAGACGCTGTGGGAGGTCGTCTCCGACGGACAAGACTACATTCAGGTCGGCAAGACCGAGATTCCCTCGCGCGCCTACGTTTCGACCTTCGGCTTCAAAGGTCCAGACCAGCAGAAACGAGCCGGCGTGCTGTCGGGCGGCGAGCGTAACCGCCTCAACCTCGCGCTCACCCTCAAGCAGGGCGGTAACCTGCTGCTGCTCGACGAACCGACGAACGACCTCGACGTCGAAACCCTCGGCAGCCTCGAGAACGCCTTGCTCGAATTCCCCGGCTGTGCTGTGGTCATTACACACGACCGGTGGTTTCTCGACCGAATCGCCACGCACATCTTGTCTTACGAGGGCACCGAAGAGAATCCGGCGCAGTGGTACTGGTTCGAGGGCAACTTCGAGTCGTACGAGCAGAACAAGATCGAACGTCTCGGCCCGGATGCAGCCAAGCCGCACCGCTCGGCGTACCGCAAACTGACGCGCGACTAGGCCGCGCCGGTATGCGACTGCACATTCCGACGCGTCTGCGCTGGTCAGACCTCGACGCCTACGGGCATGTCAACAACGTTCAGATTCTGCGGCTGCTCGAAGAAGGCCGCGTTCAGGCGTTCTGGGCGACAGACGAGCCGGGCGTCGAGCTCTTCACCTCGGAATCGGGTGCAACCGACGATCGAACGAAGGTGGCCGCCGCGACCATGGCGGTCATCGACGGAGAGCTCGGTTCGGCCACCTTGACGCTCGTCGCTCATCAAGAGGTCGAATACTTGGCGCCGATTCCTTTTCTGCGCCAGCCGCTCGACCTGCATTTGTGGATCAGCCGGCTCGGTGGTGCGAGTCTCGAACTCTGCTACGAGGTCTGGAGCCCCGTAGGGGTGGTACCGGCGACACTCTTCACCCGGGCGGCTACGACCACCGTTCTGGTCGACGCCGACACGCAGCGTCCGCGCCGAATCACCGAGCACGAACGAGAAGCCTGGCGGCCGTACATCGACGAGCCCGTCGTGTTCAACAAGCGTCGCTAACGCGGCACCCGCACCATGCCCTCTTGGGCCACAGTGGCCATCAGCACGCCGTCTTGCGAGTACATGCGCCCGGTCGCCAGCCCGCGCCCACCCTGTGCACTCGGTGACTCTTGCAGATACAAGAACCACTCGTCGGCCCGGCCCGGCCGGTGCCACCACATGGCATGGTCGAGGCTTGCCGAGCTGAGCCCCGGCGTCATCCAGGCGATTCCATGCCGCCGGAACACGGGCTCGAGCAGCGCATAGTCGCTCGCGTAGGCGAGGGCCGCGCGGTGCAGGTTGGGGTCGTCGGGCAACGGAGAGATGGCTTTCATCCAGATCGCCTGGTGTTCCACGCGGTTCTCATCGGCAAGCAGATAGATCGGGGTTCCGATGTGCCGAATGTCGAAGGGGCGCGCAAACGCCCAGTTCTGGGCGATCGGGTGATCGATGTGCCCGAGCTGATCGGCGATCGACGGCAGCGTTTCGGGGTCGGGCAGATTGTCGGGCATGTCGATCTGGTGATCGATGCCTGGCCCGTCGGTCTGAAACGAAGAGATCATCGAAAAGATCGGCAGCCCCTTCTGGTAGGCCTGCGTGCGCCTCGTGGAGAACGATCGCCCGTCGTGAATGCGGTCGACCGAGAAGGTGATGGGCAGCGACGTGTCGCCGGGCCGCAGAAAATAGCCATGCAGAGAGTGTGCCGCGCGGTCGGCTTCCACCGTGCGATCGGCCGCGACGATCGACTGAGCGAGAACCTGTCCGCCGAAAACCCGCCCGTGAGCGGTCCACTGCGACGGCCCGGTAAAGATGTCTTCGTTGGTGCGCGCGCCGGTGTCGGTGAGGTTGAGAGCGGCGAGCAGAGCGGCGACCGGGTCGCCGTTCTCAGAGGTCGCCAGTGTCGGGTCTTCCTCGGGTTTGTGCAGCGTCACATCGTCAGTCATATCGTCTCCCTCTCATTCCCGCGATGAACTGCGTCGGATCGCACGCGCAGCCTTCACCTTCTGTAGTTTAGAAGCTGATGGTTCACTCGTTTTCGCTCGTCGACGCGCTCTCCTTAGGAGACCTCAAGGTCTTTCTGGGTCGAGCCGCGCGCGTCGGCACCGGATCTGTGCGTTTGATCGGCGGTCAGGGCGTTCTAGCGGTGTACGCATCGGTGCTCGCTCCAAAAGGGCTGTTGGATGACGCACCAACCGTGCTCGGGCTTCGAACATTTGCCATGACAGACAAAACCGCGACGTTCGACGACATCGTGTCGATCAGGGCCTTGCTCGATCGGCTGGCCTTGTTATCGGTGACGGTGAACGACGAAACCGGCCCGGTCGACATCGTGATGCCGCCGTCGGAAGGGCTCGTCGCCTGGGCGGGTATCTCACCGCCCCGGGGCGGCTGGAAGAATCTGGGCACCGTTGACGCCGCCGTTCTGGAGAAGTCGGCTGACGACGGCATCACGGAGGTTGCTGCAGCGCTGCCACCCGACACGGGGGAACAGATCGTGCATAAGGTGCGCTCTGCGGTGTGGGGGCGGCCGATTCCGTCTATCGAGCGGCCGACGGCCGCCGGTGCTGCCTTCGCGGCCGTGAGCCTCGGCTTCTTGCGGCACGACGACCCCGTCGCCCTCTACGAGTCGGGCCCCTGGACCAGGCTCTCGACGCGCCGCGGGCACGTACTCACCCGCTGAAACATCGGTCTGGTCGACTCGCTCAGAGCGCCGCAGCCACCGCGCGACCCGCTTGGCGCCCAGAGAAGATGCAGCCGCCCAAGAAGGTGCCTTCGAGCGAACGATAGCCGTGCATCCCGCCCCCGCCGAAGCCGCTGGCCTCGCCGGCCGCATACAAGCCGTCGATCGGCGCCCCGTCGGCGCCGAGTGCGCGCCCCGCGAGGTCGGTTTCGATTCCGCCGAGCGTCTTGCGTGTCACGATGTGCAGCTGTACGGCGATCAGCGGCCCGGCCGCGGGGTCGAGCAGCTCGTGCGGTGAGGCGACCCGAATCAGCTTGTCGCCGAGGTAGTTTCGTGCCCCGCGCACGGCCGTGATCTGCAGATCTTTCGTGAATGGATGCCCGATCTCCCGGTCGCGCGCCCGAATCTCGCGCTCGACCTGGGCCGTGTCGAGCGGCACCGAACCCGAGAGCCGCTTCATGCCGACCAGAAGCGCCGGCAGATCAGCTGCCACGACGAAATCGACGCCCTTTTCTTTGAAGGCTTCGATGGGCCCCGGCGCTCCCGGGCCGACTCGTTTCGCCAGCAGCCGCAGGTTTTTGCCGGTCAGGTCGGGGTTCTGCTCGCTGCCCGAGAGGGCGAACTCTTTCTCGATGATCTTCTGCGTGAGCACGAACCAGCTGTAGTCGTACCCCGTCGACACGATGTGTTCGAGCGTGCCGAGCGTATCGAACCCGGGAAAGAGGGGTACGGGCAGGCGTTTTCCCGTGGCGTCGAGCCACAGCGACGAGGGGCCGGGCAGAATGCGGATCCCGTGCTGCGGCCATACCGGGTCGAAGTTCGTAATGCCCTCGGTGTAATGCCACATGCGGTCGGAGTTGATCAAACGTGCGCCCGCCGCCTGGGTGATGCCGAGCATCCGCCCGTCGACGTGCGAGGGCACGCCCGACAGCATGGATGCCGGTGCCGCCCCCAGCCGCTTCGGCCAGTTCTGGCGCACGAGTTCGTGGTTTCCTCCGATACCGCCACTGGTCACAATGACCGTTGACGCCCGCAACTCGAACTCCCCGGTCACGGTGCGCGAACTCGTGACGCCGCGCGCAGCTCTCGACGGTTCGAGGATGCTGCCGCGCACTCCCACCACGCGCGCTTCCACGCGCGAAGCGCCCGCGGTCTCGGCGCCTCCACCCGCAGTGCTGTCGGCCACCTCAGTGATCAGCGCATCCACCTGGTGCCGATGCCGGATGGTCACCAGCCCGTCACGCACCCCCTGGCGCACCCGCTTCACGAAGGGCTCGAGCACGCCCGGCCCTGTTCCCCAGGTGATGTGGAATCGCGGCACCGAGTTGCCGTGCTCATTCGCCGTGTAGCCGCCCCGCTCGGCCCAGCCCACGATGGGAAAGAACCGCACGCCCTGCTCGTGCAGCCAGGCACGCTTCTCGCCGGCGGCGAACTGCAGATACGCTTCGGCCCAGAGCCTCGGCCAGTGGTCGTCTGCGCTGTCGAAACCGGCGCTGCCGAACCAGTCTTGGCGGGCGAGCTCGAGCGAGTCGTGCACGCCGAGGTGGCGCTGCTCGGGGCTGTCGATGAGAAAGAGCCCGCCGAACGACCACCACGCCTGGCCGCCGAACGATGCCGCAGGTTCTTGTTCGACGATGGTGACATGCTTGCCGGCCTTGACGAGTTCGGCCGTGGCGACAAGACCGGCGAGGCCGGCGCCGACCACGATGACGTCGGTGTGGGGTGAACTGGCCATCAGAAACTTCCTTGTTTCGTTGGAGTTGGGTGTGCAAATGGCGAGAGCCGGTCGCCCGCTGCGAGCAGCACAGCGCGGGAGGCTACTCGTCGAACGTATTGACCATGGCGTGGGCGGCGCGCTCGAGGTAGTCCCAGAGCGTCGCCTCCTGCAGCGGCGGCAGCTCGAGCGAGAGCACCGCGGCGTGCATGTGCCGAAGCCAGCGATCCCGAGCATCCGGGCTCACAGCGAACGGATTGTGCCGCATGCGCAACCGGGGGTGCCCGCGCTGCTCGCTGTAGGTGGTGGGGCCGCCCCAGTATTGCTCGAGAAAGCCGGTGAGGCGCTGAATGGCGCCCTCGAGATCGTCTTCGGGGTACATTGCGACGAGCACGGGGTCTGTCGCGACGCCCGCGTAGAACGCACGAACGAGCCGCTCGAAGGTGGCCCGGCCGCCGACCTGATCGTAGAAAGTATCGCCGGTCGCACCGGCATCGTTCCTGGGCTTCGTGGCGGTGGGGATGACCGGAATCAGCGGTATTCCCGCGCCCGCACCTGGCGCGCCACCGGCACCCGCCCCCACACGGTCGTTCGTCATTCTTGCGCCTTATCTCTGTGAAGTCTTGGCGGCCGTGGCGGTGGCCGTGGCGGTGGATGCTGCGGCACCCGCCACGGGCGCCGAGGTCGTTTTCGGCGGACGAGCCCCCGACACCGAAGCGGCACCTTCGAAGCCGGTGAGCACGATGCTGTTCAACGATGGCAGCTTGACACCCATGTCGTCGAGGGCGCGCTTGAGTTGCATCCGAAGTTCTCGTGCAACATCGTCTTTTGCGTTGGTTCGCGTCTTCATCACGAGCCGAATGACAAGCGCTTCGGCCGAAACACTTTCGAGTCCCCAGATCTCGGGTTTCTCGATGATGCGAGAGCGCCACTTCGGGTTCGTCGCGAGCTCGGTGGCCGTCTGCAGCATTCGCGCCTGCACGGCATCGACGTCGGTGTCGTAGGGAATCGCCAGGTCGACGATGACACGCGCCCAGCCCTGCGACATGTTGCCCACGCGCAGAATCTCGCCGTTACGAACGAACCAGAGTGTGCCGTTGACGTCGCGAACCGTCGTCACACGAATTCCGACGGCCTCGACGACGCCGGTGGCGGGGCCCAGATCGACCACATCGCCCACACCCAATTGGTCTTCGACCACCATGAACAGGCCATTGAGCATGTCTTTGATGATGTTCTGCGCACCGAAACCGAGCGCGGCCCCGATGACACCGGCCGACGCTACGAGGGCGGTGACCTGAAACTGCAGTTCGCCGAGAACCATGATGAACGCGAAGATCACGATCGCCCAGGTGATGAAGTTCGACAGCACACTGCCCATCGTGCGCGTTCGCTGTACCACTCGAACGGCGGTCAACGGAGACGCCATCAACGCCTGAGTGTCTTCGACGTCGTGCTTGTTCTTCACACCGGTCACGATGCGTTTCACCACACGATCGACCGAGTGCAGCAGAATCAGCCGAGCGAGAATCGCCCCCAGAATGATGACGACGATGTTGATGAGGTGCTGGTAGGTGCCGTAGAAGTCGCTGAGGTTCTTCAAAAACTCGTCCATATGGCGTCAATCGTACCGATCGCCCCTCAATAACTCCTGACTGGGCCGACGCTCCAGCCTGATGCTCGCTTCGTGAGGCCGTCACGACCGAATTGAGGCGGATACGCCTGCCTCAATTCGGTCGTAACGGCCTCACCCAGAGATTCGGGAGCCGGGCGGCGCGAGCGGTCTACACTTTCGAGGGTGAGCGATGAAACGTCGTGGCTGACCGGGGCATCACAGCTCCTGGTCGCCTTCACCATCGAGGTCGACAATGAGTTCGAGCACCGCATGCCGCACCGAACGGCGCTGTCACGCGCGGCGGGGATCGCGCCTGCGGGGCCGTGGCTCGCGTCGCTTGCCATGTGGGCGACGTTCATGAAGTTCGTGCCGCCCGCGGGCATCACCGTTGCGGAGTTGCGGCTCGCCGCTCGAACGAAGAAGCTGCAACTCGACGGCATGCGCCGGTGGGGGTATGTCACCGCAGAAACCGCCGACGGGGTACGAATCGACTCGCCGAAAATGCGCGCCGACACCGTATTGCGCCCGACGAAGAACGGTCGTGCCGCCGCGGTCGTGTGGGCAGAGGTCGTCGCTGAGGTCGAGGGGCGATGGATGCAGCGTTTCGGTCGATCGCCCATGCAGAATCTTCGTTCGGCGCTGACTCTGACCTCCGCGCAGCGAGCGGCCGAGCTGCCTGAGTACCTGCCCGTGGTCGGCTACGGATTCTGGAGCGGCGAGCTTCTCGCCCCGTCTAAGGTTTTGCGGCTGCCGGAGGCGGGGGAGCCCGCCCGCTCCGCGGAACCCGGCCGTGCCGCGGAACAAGTCGGCTCCGCGAGACTCGGCCGCGGCACACCCCGTGGCCTCGCAGAACCCGACCGTCCCGCTGAATCTTGCCGCAGCGCAGAACCCGGCGGCCCGGGCCTCGCCACCCTGCTCTCCCGGTCATTGCTCGAATTCACCCTGATTCACGAGCCGCAATCGCCGGTTTCGCTGGTGATCAGCGAAAACGTTCTGCCGATACTCGGCAGTTCCGCCGTGCCGACGAGGGATATCGCCGGCCTCACCGGTATCGGTACCGCGACCTCCATGGGCATGATTGCCTTTCTCGTCAGAGAGGGCTATGCGGTTGTGGGTGAGGCCAGCACTCCGAAACGCACGAAGGCGGTGGCTCTCACACCGCTCGGAGAACGCATGAAGGCTGAGGCGAGTGTCGGCACAACAGGGTCGGAAGACGCGTTCGCGCGAACCTTCGGTGAGGCGAAGGTCGACGAACTGCGTGCGGCGGTGTGGGTGATTCACGGGCATCCGGCTCTCGCCGAAGGCATGCGACCCTACCCAGACGGCTGGCGGGCGGCGAAGCCATTCGTGGCTCACACGAACGACCTGCTCGCCGACCCCCGGCACGCGTTGCCGAGGTACCCCGTAGTCACCCACAGGGGCGGTTACCCCGACGGCAGCTGACTCACGATCGAGCCGAGGAGCTGCCGCCGGGCATCCGCGTTATTCCGCGTCTTTGGCTTGCGCTGCGAGTGCGCGGTCGACCCCGGCGAGGTTCTCCACCACGAGGCGACGGAGTGCAGCGGGCTGCGGGTCGGTGTCGAGCCAGGCCTGCGTCGCATCCCGCAGCTCCTGGCTGGCGAGGCCGGCCGGGTACAGGCCCGTGATCAGCGTCGCCGCGATCTGGTACGTGCGGTTCTCCCAGAGCTCGGAGACCGCCTCGAAGTACCTCGTGATGTACGGCTGCAGCAGCGCGTCGTCGTTCGCCCGCTGAAAGCCCACCGTGGTGGCGCGAACGATGAGGTTCGACGCATCGTCGGTGTCGACCAGGGAGGCCCAGGCGCGCGCTTTCGCTTCGGCGGTCGGAATCGATGCTCGTGCGCTCGCGGCCGACTGGGCCCCGGATGCCGTGTTGTCGGCTGCGAGAGCGGCGTCGATTTGGGCGTCGCTCGCCTTGCCGCCGGCGACCAGGGAGGTCAGCAGATCCCAGGTGAGGTCGGTATCGATCTCGAGCCCTTCGAGCTTCGTCTCGCCCTCGAGCAGTGCCTCGACGATGCGCAAGGCATCGGCCGATTTGGCGGCGGCGGCGAAGAACTTCACGAACTGAAACTGCTCGTCAGACCCGGGAGCGGCGTTGCGTGCGAGCGCCCAGAGCTGCTCGGCCACATCGGTCTGCGCCTCGGTGCGGAACGACGGCGCCACATACAGCCCGGCCGTGAGCACCACCTGATTGAGCGCCGTACGCAGCGTCGTGCTCTCGTCTTCCGTGGCGATGTTGCCGAGCACGAGCCGAATGAAGTCGCGCGGGCGGCTTTCGGCGTCGCGCGTCGCATCCCAGGCCGAACCCCACACGATCGAGCGCGCGAGCCCGTCTTCGATGGCGCTCAGGTGAGCGATCGCCGTCTCGAGCGAGAGGCTGTCGAGGCGGATCTTCGCGTAGGCGAGGTCGTCGTCGTTCAGCAGCACGAGATCGGGTCGGGTGAGGCCGATGAGCTCGTCGACCGTGGTCAGTTCACCCGCGACATCCAATTCGACTCGGTGATTACGAATCAGGGCCCCTTCGTGCATGTTGTAGAACCCGATGGCCAGGCGGTGCGGGCGGATGGTCGGCCATTCTTCGACGGCCGTCTGCGTAACGGCGAACGAGGTGATCACGCCGTCTGCGTCGGTCTCGATCTCGGGGCGCAGCGTGTTGACGCCGGCCGTCTCGAGCCAGAGCTCAGACCATTCCGCGAGGTCTCGGCCGCTGGTGTCTTCGAGTTCGGCGAGCAGGTCTTTCAGCTCGGTGTTCGAGTAGGCGTGCTTCTGAAAGTACTGGCTCACGCCGGCGAGAAACTGGTCTTGGCCGACCCAGGCGACGAGCTGTTTGAGCACCGAAGCGCCCTTGGCATAGGTGATGCCGTCGAAGTTCACCTGCACGTCGTCGAGGTCGGTGATGTTCGCGAAGATCGGGTGGGTGCTCGGCAGCTGGTCTTGGCGGTACGCCCAGCTCTTCTCGGTTGAGGCGAAGGTGGCCCAGGCGCCGTGCCATTCGGTCGCCTCAGCCGTGGCGAGGGTGGAGATGTATTCGGCGAACGACTCGTTCAGCCAGAGGTCGTTCCACCACTTCATGGTCACCAAGTCGCCGAACCACATGTGGGCGAGCTCGTGAAGGATCGTCACGACGCGGCGCTCGCGCTGGGCATCCGTCACCTTCGAACGAAAGACGTACGCCTCGGTGAACGTGACGGCGCCCGCGTTCTCCATGGCACCGGCGTTGAATTCGGGCACGAAGAGCTGGTCGTACTTGGCGAACGGGTACGGGTAATTGAAGCGCTTCTCATAGAACTCGAAGCCTTGGCGCGTCTTCTCGAACACGTAGTCGGCGTCCATGTACTGCGCGAGGGATGCCCGCGAGAATACCCCGAGCGGAATGACGCGGCCGTCGCTCGAGGTCAGCTCGCTGCGCTCGACTACGTACGGGCCGGCCACGATCGCGGTGACGTACGACGAGAGAATCGGGGTGGTCTCGAAGCTCCAGGTGGCCTTGCTCTCACCGATGGAGACGGGCTCGGGGGTGGGGGAGTTCGATACCACTTGCCAGTAGTCGGGCGCCGTGACGGTGAAGGTGAAGGTCGCCTTGAGGTCGGGCTGCTCGAACACCGCGAAAACCCGGCGGGAGTCTGGCACCTCGAACTGGCTGTAGAGGTAGACCTCGTCGTCGACCGGGTCGACGAAGCGGTGCAGGCCTTCGCCGGTGTTCGTGTACAGGGCGTCAGCCACCACAGTCAGGATGTTCTCGGCCGCCAGGTCTGCCAGCTGGATGCGAACGCCATCGCTCACCGCGGCCGGGTCGAGGTTCTCACCGTTCAGCAGCACCGAGTGCACGTTCTTGGTGATCGCGTCGATGAACGTGGATGCCCCGGCCGTCGCCGTGAACCGCACGGTGGTCGTGCTCAGAAACGTCTCTGCGCCTTGGGTCAGGTCGAGCGTCACGTCGTAACTCTGCACGTTCACGATCCGCGCGCGTTCGTTGGCTTCGACGCGGGTGAGGTTTTCTCCAGGCAACTGTTGTTCTCCGTACGTGTTGTGATGGTCGAGTTCAGAGGGCTGTGGCCTCGGAGGCCGCCCGATCTTTCTCGCCAACCAGCCTACCGGTGCGCAGTTTTGATCGTCCCGTCGCACTTTCTGCGTGCAGTGACCGCTCACCGTCCGGCCGGTTGGGCCTCCGCGGGCCGAGCGGCCCTAAACTTGGGGGATGCGTATTCACCTCGGCACCGACCACGCGGGGCTCGACTTCAGCCGCCACTTGTTCGAGCACCTCACGGCGGCCGGCCACGAGGTTGTCGACCATGGGCCGACCTCGTACGACCCCATCGACGACTACCCCTCGTTCTGCATCAATGCAGCGCTCGCCGTGGTGCGCGATCAGCAGGCCGGTGTCGAGGCGCTCGGAATCGTGTTCGGCGGTTCGGGCAACGGCGAGCAGATCGCGGCCAACAAGGTGAAGGGCGCACGCGCAGCGCTCGTCTGGAGTGAAGCGACCGCCTTGCTCGCCCGCCAGCACAACGACGCGAACCTCATCGCGATCGGCGCCCGACAGCACACGGTCGACGAAGCCGTCGCGTTCATCGACACCTTCATCAGCGAGCCGTTCTCGCTTGAAGAACGCCATGTGCGCCGCATCGCTCAGCTCGCCCAATACGAGGCCACGGGAGCGATCGCCGGCATCTACGTCGGTGCAGAGCCCGACCCCGAATCTCACAGCTGATCCGCCGCCCCCATGCCCGAAGGCCACTCCGTACACCGAATCGCCCTGCAGTTCGAGCGCGATTTCGTCGGGCATCCCATCGCCCTGAGCTCGCCGCAGGGCCGGTTCGCGGCCGGCGCTGCTGAACTCGACGGCACGCGGATGCTCGAGGCCCGCGCCATCGGCAAGCAGATGTTCTTGCGGTTCGAGCACGACCGCTGGCTGCGCATCCATCTCGGCATCTACGGCGCTTGGGACTTCTTCGGTATCATCTCGCCCATCACAGAGGAGTCGGAGGCGCTCGGCAGCATCGGCGCGCCCCGGTTGCGACGGGCCGTGCGCATGGCCGAAACCGAACACACGAGGGCGATAGACCTCGAGGTTTTTCCGCCAGAGCCCGTCGGTGCCGTGCGGGTGCGCCTGGCGACCGATGAGAGCGTGGCCGATCTGCGCGGCCCCACCATCTGCGAGGTCATCGACCCCCAGCAACTCGCCGGCGTCGTCGACCGGCTCGGCCCCGACCCGGCAACCGACAACAGCCCTGAAGCCGAAAACCGTTTCGTCGAGCGGCTGCGCAAGAAGCCCACGGCGGTGGGGCAGCTGCTGATGGATCAGTCCGTCGTCAGCGGCATCGGCAACGTCTACCGTGCCGAAATGCTCTTTCGTGCCCGCTTGAACCCGCACACCCCGGGCAAACAGGTCACCGAGGAGCAAGCCCGCGGCCTCTGGCACGATTGGGTCTACCTGCTCGACCTTGGCATCCGCACCGGCCAGATGCTCACGATGGACGGCCTCGATCCCGCTGCGCACGAACTCGCGCTCGCGAACCGCGAAGACCGGCACTGGGTGTACAAACGTGAGGGCCTGCCGTGCCGCGTGTGCGGAACCCACATCGTCATGGAGGTCATGGCCGCCCGAAAGCTCTACTGGTGCCCGTATGACCAGGCCTGACGGGTTCGACGTGGCCCACGCCGCCGCAATGTCACCGATCATCGTGAGCGCCGCCGACACCGAATCGAGTCGCTCGTGAGAGACACTCCCAGCTTCCGCCTCAACGACCTCGAAGAGATCCGCAGGCTCGTGCGTGAGTACGGGTTCGCCACCATTGTGAGCCAGACCTCGAACGGGCTTGTCGCCTCGCACTACCCGGTGATGCTCGACGAAAACGCCCCGGCAGGTCAGATCGCCATTCTCAGTCACGTGGGCCGACCGGATGAACGGCTGCACGAACTCGGGCAGCATGAGGTTCTGGCGATCATCCAAGGCCCGCACGGCTACATCTCACCGGGCTGGTACGACGCCGACCCCGCCGTGCCGACCTGGAACTTCGTTGTGGCGCACCTGCACGGCACCCCCGAGATTCTCTCTGATGCCGAGAATCTCGAGGTTCTGGCCAGCCTCGTCGACCACTTCGAAGACCGGATGCCCGAACCACGCCGCATGAACGGAACGCTCGCCAACGCGGAATACGCCGCACGTATCAGCGCCGGAACCGTGGGCTTTCGCCTCACGGCGACCCGTATCGAGGCGAAGTCGAAGCTGAGTCAGAACCGGCCTGCCGAGACGGTGGAGCGCATCATCCACGAGCTCACCGAGGGCGACACCTATCGCAACCCTGAGCTGGCCGCCGAGATGCGGCGTGTGCATCCGGCCCCGGTGACGGGTGCGCAGGCGGCAGCGGGTGTGCCGGAAG
>JAODBB010000016.1 GCA_025463745.1 Subtercola sp. | reverse complement strand
GCGCTGTGGCCCGTGGTCGAAACGGTGCAGAAGAACGGGGTGTGCAGCGAGGTGTTCGCCCCCGCGCCCGGCGCCGGCGAGCGCCTGGCCGAGGTCGCGGCATCCCTCGCCACGCGCATCGCCGACGAACTCGGCGTCACCGGTGTGCTCGCGGTCGAGCTCTTCGAGACCACGGATGATCGGCTGCTCGTCAACGAACTCGCGATGCGCCCGCACAACAGTGGGCACTGGAGCCTTGACGGATCGCTGACCAGCCAGTTCGAGCAGCACCTTCGCGCCGTGCTCGACCTGCCGCTCGGCGCCACCGACGTTCGGGCGCCCTGGTCGGTCATGGTCAACGTTCTCGGCGGCCCGGCCAAGGGCAGCCTGACCGATGCCTACCCTTCAGCCCTCGCCGACCAGCCCGGCGTCAAGGTGCACACCTACGGCAAAGAGCCGCGCCCCGGCCGCAAGGTCGGACACGTGACGGCCGTCTCCGATGACCTCGACGACGCCGTCTTCCGAGCGCGCTCCGTGGCGGCTCTCCTGGGCTCCGACCTCTCCTCCTGACGCGCCGCGCCCCCAGGCTCTGACCCCTCCTCCCGGCCAGTCGGTATCTCCGCCTCCCTTCCGCCTCAACCCTCGGCTGTCACCACGCGCCCCGACACGCCGCATCGGAACCGCGTAAAGGTTGCGCAAAAGCACGAGAAAAGGCCCGGGAAGGTGCTTTTCCGCAACTTCGAGCGCGTGTCGGGTCGGTAGGCTCGGGGGATGAGCGAGGTCGAGATACAGGGTCGGGTTGTGGTCGGGGTCGTGATGGGCAGCGACTCGGATTTCAGCGTGATGGGTGACGCGGTCACAGTGCTCACCGAGTTCGGAGTGGCGCACGAGGTCGAGGTGGTTTCGGCGCACCGCACGCCAGAGAAGATGATTGCGTACGGCCGGTCGGCTCGCGAACGCGGGCTGAAGGTGGTCATCGCGGGGGCCGGCGGTGCGGCACACCTGCCGGGCATGCTCGCAGCCGTCACCACGCTGCCGGTGATCGGGGTGCCGGTACCGCTGGCGCGCCTCGACGGGCTCGACTCGCTGCTCTCCATCGTGCAGATGCCTGCGGGGGTGCCGGTCGCCACGGTCTCGATCGGGGGCGCGACGAACGCCGCGCTACTTGCGGTGAGCATCCTCAGCACTTCAGACGAGACCCTCGCCGTCGCGCTCGCCGCCTACCGCACCACCCTCGAGACAACTGTCGCCGCGAAAAACGCCGCCCTGCAAGCCCGCCTCTGACCCGCCCGCCTCCGGTGGGGCACATGGATCACGAAAACCGCCCTCTTCTGCCGGTTTTAGGGCGATTTTTGTGATCCATGTGCCTGAGCGACGGGGGCGGCGCGTCAGATGTCGGCGTGCAGCTGCCAGACCTTTTCGGCCGAGTCGCGCCAGCTGAAAGCGCGGGCACGGTCGAGGCCTACGATGCGCAGGCGTGCCGCGAGTTCGGGGTGCGACACGACCTGAGTGATCGCCGCGGACAGGCGTTCCGGCAGGCCAGCGGCATCGTCGCGCGGCACCACGACGCTCGCATCGTCGGCCACCTCCATCAGGGCCGGCACATCGGTGTGGATGACCGGGGTGCCGAAATGCAGCGCCTCGACGACCGGCAGCCCGAAGCCCTCTGCCATGCTCGGGTAGACGAAGACCGTGGCCCGTGAAATCACCAGGGCGAGGTCTTCGTCGCTCACGAAGCCGAGCACGATGACCCTCTCGGGTGCCAGCCCGGCCTCGGCGGCGACGGCGTCGACATCGAGATCGCCCCAGCCTGTGGGCCCGGCAATGACCAGCGGCAGCTCGGGGGCGTCGCTGCGAGCCATGGCCTGGATGAGCGAACGGAGACCTTTGCGCGGTTCGAGGGTGCCGACGGCGAGCACGTAGGAGAAAGGCAGACCCAGGGCTTCGGCGCGGGCATCCGGATCGGCCGGCAGCACCAGCTTCGAGCCGACCGCGCCGCCGATGACCCGAACGCGGTCGCCGAAGTTCACGTACCGAGCGAGTTCTTCGGCCACGGAATGAGTCGGAACCACCACTGCATCGGCATACTTGCGGGCCCGTTTCGCCATGGCCTTGTGCCACGAGACGCCGTGCGGGGTGAGGGTTTCGGGGTGCGTCCACGGCACAACGTCGTGAATGGTGACGGCGATCTGATCTCCGGGGTTGTGGAGCCGGTCGTGCTTGGTGACAGGCGCCATGAGCGAGGTGGCGTGCACCATGCCGTGGCTGAGCCCGGTGAGAAAGCCGTGCTGCCAGGCGGCAGAGAGCTCGCGTCGCCCGAGCGTGGTTTTGTGGATCTCGGCGAGACCGGGCAGGCGGGTCTTCAGATCGGCGAGGGTAGCTGCCGTCTGGGCCGAAACGACGCCTTCGACGAAGCAGTCGCGAGGGGCAGTGTTGATCAGTTCACGCGTGAGTTCTTCGGTATAGCGGCCGATTCCCCCCGGCACCGGCGCTACGATCTGGTCAACGATCACCCGAAGCGTTGCCATCTATTTCTCCAAAAACTCCCGATTGCGCGGCATCGTGCAAAGCCGCCGGCCAGTCGCGCATGGGTTCGATTCCCGCTCGGGACCACGCGTCATGCCCCAGTACTGAGTACTGCGGCCGCGTGGCGGGGCGAACAAACTGCGAACTGTCTGTGGGCACGACCCTAACAGCATCGATCCCTGCTTCTCTGAACAGAGCCTGTGTGAAGTCGAACCACGATGCCGCGCCCGAATTCGTGCCGTGGTAGATGCCGACGGGTGCCGCTCGATCGACCAGCAGCAACAACTGGGCCGCGAGATCGCGCGTGAAGGTGGGCTGCCCGTGCTGGTCGGTGACCACGCTCACGGTCTCGCGATCGCTGATCAGCCGCAGCATGGTGCGGGCGAAATTCGGCCCGTGTGCGCCGTAGAGCCACGCCGAGCGCACGACGTAGGCGCCCTGCGGATGCTCGCCCAGCACCCGAAGCTCACCCTCCGCCTTGCTGCGCCCGTACACCGACAACGGGTTTCGTGGGGTGCCTTCTGCGTACGGAGTGGTGGCGCGCCCGTCGAACACATAATCGGTCGACACCTGGATGATCGTGGCGCCGTTCTCCCGCGCCGCAACCGCGAGGTTTCCGGCCCCCGTGGCGTTCACGGCGAACGCATCGGCTTCATGGCTCTCGGCGTCGTCGACCTTCGTATAGGCGGCCGCGTTCACGATGACGTCGTAGCCCTCGGTCGCGCGCAGCACGGCGTCGCGGTCGGAGATGTCGAGTTCGGCCCGGGTGAGGGCGGTGAACGCAGCCCCGCGAACGGCCAGGGCCGCCTGCAGGTCTCTGCCGAGCATCCCGCCGGCGCCCGTGACCAGGTAACGCGTCACAGTGCCGCCCGCTCTTTCAGCGGCTGCCACCATTCGCGATTGTTGCGGTACCACTGCACCACGTCTGCCAGGCCCTGCTCGAAGGGCACCAGTGGCGCGTAGCCGAGCTCGCGGTTGATCTTGGCGATGTCGACCGAATAGCGCTGGTCGTGACCCTTGCGGTCTTCGACGTGGTCGACGGCCGACCAGTCGCGACCCGTCGCCTCGAGCAGCAGATTAGTGAGCTCGATGTTCGAGAGTTCGGTTCCGCCGCCGATGTTGTAGATCTCGCCGGCCTGACCGCCCACGAGCACCATGGCGATGGCGCGGGTGTGATCGTCGACGTGCAGCCAGTCGCGCACGT
The DNA here is from genome assembly GCA_025463745.1 of Subtercola sp. Taxonomy (GTDB): domain Bacteria; phylum Actinomycetota; class Actinomycetes; order Actinomycetales; family Microbacteriaceae; genus Subtercola. The sequence goes on along the minus strand of JAODBB010000016.1, from coordinate 7,408 downwards.
TGGTGCCGTCGCCGTAGAGCGGCACGCGGCCGCCGTCGATGAGGTTGGTGATGAAGAGCGGAATGAGCTTCTCAGGAAAGTGGTACGGCCCGTAGTTGTTCGAGCAGCGTGTCACCGAGACGTTCAGGCCATGGGTGCGAAAGTACGACCGCGCCAGCAGATCGCTCGACGCCTTCGAGGCGGAGTACGGCGAGTTCGGCTCGAGCAGGTGGTCTTCGCTCCATGAGCCTTCGGAGATCGACCCGTACACCTCGTCGGTCGAGACGTGCACGAATCGCTTCAGCCCGCTGCGAAGGCCGGCGTCGAGCAGACGCTGGGTGCCGAGCACGTTCGTCTCGACGAAGATGCTCGCGTCGCGCACCGAACGGTCGACGTGCGATTCTGCGGCGAAGTGCACGACGGAGTCGACGGTCGGCAACAGCTCGTCGAGCAGCGCCGCGTCGCGGATGTCGCCGTGCACGAACCGGTACCGGGGCGCGTCGGCGATGCTGGCGAGGTTCTCGAGGTTACCCGAATAGGTGAGGGCGTCGAGAACCACGACGTCAGCTCCCTCGAGGCCGGAGTAGGCGTCGGCGAGGGTTCGGCGAACGAAATTCGAGCCGATGAAACCGGCTCCGCCTGTGACCAGAATCTTCATATGGTGTCGGTTTCACTTTCTCATCCTCGCCGCCCTGTTGCGCGGAAAGAGCTGGAGCCACCAGCCTACCGACGACATGGCCGATAAGCTTCCGGTGTGGACATTCGCCAATTGTCGATTCCAGACTCCTACGAAATCACGCCCGAGTTGCACGATGACGAGCGCGGTGTGTTCTTCGAGTGGTATCGGTTCGATCAGCTGGAGGCTGTGGTCGGGCATCCACTCGCATTGAGGCAGGCGAATGTGTCAGTGTCGAAGAAGGGTGTGGTGCGAGGCATACACTTTGCCGACATTCCGCTCGGGCAGGCGAAGTTCGTCACAGCGACGGCGGGTTCGGTTCTCGACTATGTGATCGACATCCGCGTGGGTTCGCCCACCTTCGGGCGCTGGGATGCGGTGTTGCTCGATCAGTCGCATCACCGCTCGGTGTACCTGGCCGAGGGCCTCGGGCATGCTTTCATCGCCCTGACCGACGACGCCACCGTCAGCTATCTCATCACCGATGTCTTCCGGCCCGAGCGGGAGCACGCGATCGATCCCCGCGACCTCGACATCAGCCTGACGTTTCCGCCGGAGGCAGGCGAGCCGCTGCTGAGCCCGAAAGACACGGGCGCGCCGACGCTGCATGCCGCCGTTGATGCCGGCATGCTGCCCACCTGGGATGACTGCCAGGCGTTCTACGCATCATTGAACAGCTGAGGGCTGAGAACTCATGCGCGGAATCATCTTGGCCGGCGGAACGGGCACTCGGTTGTGGCCGATCACGAAGGGCACGAGCAAGCAGCTCATGCCCATCTACGACAAGCCGATGATCTACTACCCGCTTTCGACACTGATGCTCGCCGGAATTCGAGAGATTCTGATCATCACGGCGCCCGAGTATCGCGCTGCATTCGAATCGTTGCTCGGCGACGGGCGGTCGCTGGGCGTGACGATCGAATATGCGGTACAGGAGAGCCCTGACGGACTGGCCCAGGCTTTTCTCATCGGCGAAGAGTTCATCGGCGGTGAGAGCGTAGCGCTTGTACTCGGCGACAACATCTTCCACGGAACCGGGCTGGGCGATTCGATGAAGGAGCACATCGGCGTCGACGGTGCGCTCATCTTCGCGTACGAGGTGTCGACGCCGAACGCCTACGGTGTGGTCGAGTTCGACCAGGCCGGGGCAGTGGTTTCGATTGAGGAGAAGCCCGAGCATCCGAAGAGCAACTTCGCTGTGCCGGGGTTGTATTTCTACGACAACAGTGTCGTAGAGATCGCGAAGACGATCACACCGAGCGCTCGGGGCGAGCTGGAGATCTCAACGGTCAATGAGCGCTACCTCGAGGCCGGTGCACTGAATGTGATGGTGCTCGATCGCGGCACCGCGTGGCTCGACACCGGAACGTTCGAGTCGATGGTGCAGGCCAGCGAATTCGTGCGCGTGATCGAAGATCGCCAGGGCTATAAGATCGGCTGCATCGAGGAGGTCGCCTGGCGGGCAGGCTGGATCTCCGACGACGACGTGCATGCCCTCGCGGAGCCCCTGATGAAGAGCGGCTACGGTGCGTACCTGCTGAGGATGCTCGGGCGTTAGTGCCGCCCGAACGCTAGTGTCGCTCGGGCGTTAGCGCTGCTCGAGCGCTACTGCTGCTCGACCGGCGGCTGCCGGCGTGAGCCCTCGCGGAGCCGGATCTTCAGCAGAATCCAGAGAGCTTCGACCCCGTCCCATGCAGTGATCTTCTTGCCTTCGGCGCGTGTGCGTGCTTTGTACGAAATGGGGATTTCGTAGGGGCGGTAGCCCCGCGCAAGAAGCTTTCCGGTGATCTCCGCTTCCATTCCGAAGCCGTTCGAGGTGATCTTCAGCGAACGATACAGCGATGTCGGCATCAGCTTGTAGCAGGTCTCGACGTCAGAGACGTAGGAGTTGAAGATGATGTTCGTGAACATGTTGACGCCGCGATTGCCGATGACGTACCAGTACGAGAATGACGTGTGGCTGCCGAAGGTACGCGTGCCGTAGACGATCTTCGCCTCGCCGTCGAGAATCGGCTGCACCAGCCCCGGAATCTCTTGTGGGCGATATTCTTCGTCGGCGTCGCAGATGATGAGATAGTCACCACCGGCGAGTGAGGCGGCTTTGCGAATCGCTGCTCCCTTGCCACGGTTGACGGGCTGGTGAAAGACGGTGACTCGGGCATCCTCGATCGAATCGAGAATCTCTTTGGTTTTGTCTTTGCTGCCGTCGTTGACGATGACGAACTCGACATCGACCTCGTCTTGCCATTCGATGGCGAGCACCCGGTCGAGTACTTTTTGCAGGGTGGCTTGCTCGTTGTACACGGGCATCAGAACAGAGAGTTTCACGGTCGCCTTTCGAGAGCGAGAGTCGTACAGGGGGTTAGTTGTTGGTGAACCAGGCGATGGTGCGGGCGAGGCCCTCATGCACATCGACCTGCGGGTTCCAGCCGAGAAGGTTCTGGGCCTTGGTGATGTCGGGCTGGCGGCGTTCAGGGTCGTCGATCGGGCGCGGGTGCAATTCGATGGTCGAGGTGCTGCCCGCCAGCTCGATGACGAGCTGGGCGATCTCGAGCAGCGTCTGCTCGTGCGGGTTGCCGATGTTGATGGGGCCGGGTTCGTCGCTCGCCGCAAGCCTCAGTATTCCGTCGACCTGATCGTCGACGTAGCAGAGCGACCGCGTCTGGCTGCCATCGCCGTGCAGCGGAATCGGGTGATTCGCGAGAGCCGCCTTCGCGAAGGCGGGGATAGCTCGGCCGTCTTCGGGATCCATGCGCGGGCCGTACGTGTTGAACAGGCGAACGACGCCGGTGTTGGTCTCGAAATAGCGTCGGTAGGCGAACGTGATCGCTTCGGCGTAACGCTTTGCTTCGTCGTACACGCTGCGTGGCCCGGTCGAGCTGACGTTGCCCCAGTACTCTTCGACCTGCGGATGCACGTGCGGGTCGCCGTACACCTCAGAAGTCGAAGCCAGAATGAATCGTGCGCCGTCTCGGCGAGCCACGTTCAGCAGCGCTTCGGTCACGGTCGACCCGGCGTGCAGAGTTTCGATCGGGTGCGCGAGGTAGCGCGGCGGAGAGGCCGGGCTCGCAAAGTGCATCACGAGGTCGAACGTCTCGTCGATCTGTTCGGCGGTTTCAGCGTCGATCTCGAGCAGAGTGAAATTCGGGTCGCCGACAAGGTGCGCCACGTTCTTCGGCGACCCCGTGATGAAGTTGTCGACAGCGATCACGCGATAGCCGCGCTTGAGCAACTCTTCACTGAGGTGCGAACCGACGAACCCGGCCCCCCCCGCCACTAAAGCGGTCTTCGGCATTGGTGTAATAGTCTTCCTGTTGGGAATCGGCGTGCTGGTGGGAGCACAAAACCCGTAAAGACTAGCATCTCGCGTTCGCTCGGCCCGATGGGGAAGCCAGCGCGGCTCTGATCAGAAGGAATCTTGCATGGCAATCGATGCTGACGAACGTATTCGCGAGGGCAGCATTGCGAATGCTCAGGTGAAGCATCATTCGTTCTGGCGCGGAGTGGTCGGTTACGCCAGGTGGCGGTTCGTGGGCGCCGAACTGCTGTTCGCCGCGCTCACGGCTGTCATCGCCCTCGTGATCGGCGTCATCGCGCTCGGTGTCAGCTGGCACGATCTCGGGCTGCGCTGGGGCACCGGCGGCGACGACCAGGTGCTGCACTACGCGATTTTCTCCAGTGCGCTCGACACGTTTCCGTTCTTTTCGAACGGGCACCTCGGTTTTCCCACCGACCAGAACCTCTTCTTCGCACCACTGTTCGACGTGTGGTCGGCCGGATTCGTGGCGATCATCTCGCCTTTCGTTCCGAACGGCATTTGGGCTCTGAACCTGTACAACATGGGCAGTTTTCTCGCGGTCGGCTTCACGTCGTATGCCTTCTTTCGCGCGCTGAAACTTCGGCGTCTGGTCGCGGTGTTCTTCGGCGTGCTGTTCGCGGTCGTGCCGTACCACTTCTATCAGCTGTCGATCGGTCACCCATTTCTGGCGAATTATTGGGCCGTGCCCGTGGCGGGCATCCTCGTGCTGATGGTGGCGGGGGAGCGCACGAATCCGTTCGCGAGGTGGATCGGCCGGGCATCCACTCGACGCATGGCATTCTGGCGGCGGATCGCTCCGATCGTCGTGCTGGGTGCGGCGGTGGCGTGGACGCAGTCGTATTATTACGTGTTCGGCGCCCTGATCGTGGCCGGCGTGTGGTTCGTCGGCGTGCTCAGCGCGGTGATCCGGCGGCGTGGCTGGCGCGAGCTTCTCTGGCCGAGTATCACGACAGGGACCCTCCTGGTGCTCATCGGCATTCAGTTGGCAGTGCTCTCGCTGAACCTGGGCGATCGCTACTCCAAATACTTCGGCAGCCGAACATTTGCCGAGTCGGAGATGTTCGGCGGAAAGCTGATGGACCTGATTCTGCCATCGATGCAGAGTGGGTTCGCCAAACTGGCGCAATACGCCACGTTCTATCACAACGGTTCACCGGTGAATCCGGCCGCAGAGACCTCGTCGACCGCGATTGTGGCCTCGCTCGCGATCCTTCTCTCGTTCGGGCTGGTCATGCTCAGGATATTCTGGCGGCCGACCGCCGACGGGCGCCCGCCCAGCGCTCTTGCCCGGTTCGTCACGGATGATCGCACGATCGTTCTGCTCACGGCCTTTCTCGGGGCATTCCTTTTCTTCATGGTGTCGGGGCTCGGCACCATATTGGCGTTTCTCGTCACCCCCGAGATTCGGGCCTGGTCGCGAATGTCGGTCGTGGTGAGCATGCTGGCCATCGGCGTTCTCGCGGTTCTCATCGACTCGATCGCCAAGAAGACGTGGGTGCTCGTGGTCACCCTGGTTGTGATCGGCGCCATCGCCTTCGTCGACCAGGTGCCATCGATTCAGAAGACCCTACCGCTGCAGACGACATCGGATGCCCCGCTGGAGCAATTCATGAAAGACGCCGAGCACCTCTTGCCCGACAACTGCGGGGTGGTGATTCTGCCGCTGAAGGGCTTTCCTGAATCGGGTGTCATCGGTGCGATGGGCGACTACGACGAAGCGCTGCCCTACGTCTACTCCATCGAAGACGACCTGCGCTGGAGTTACGGCGCCGTTCGCGACACGAAAGACGGTGACTTCTGGGCCGACATCAAGACCCCTGCGGCCTTCGACTCGGCGGTGAACACGTCGGGAGCGTGTGCGATTCTCATCGACACCTACGCGTACACCGCCGACCTCAACGGGTGGCAGCCGCTGGTGGCGGCAACAGGGGAGGATCCGGCGGCTCCGGCCCTGGTCAGCTCCGACACGCGGTACCTGCTGTTCACCCTCCCGTCAGCGGGGCAGTGACGACTCACCGTCACCGGTTCGGGGGTGGCGCGACTGTGTTCGCTTAGGCTGCCGAAGGGTTACTTGTACGTCGTCGCACTGACTCCGCGGCATCCATCTGAGAGGCTTTGCTGCACATGACGCAAGAACGGCGAAACCTCTGGTGGGTGTGGGTCATCGTTGGCGTGGTGGTCGTGGCAGCTATCGTGGGGGCGTTCTTCTTCATCACGGGGTGGGGTTCCCCGTCGAGCGGGCCGGTATCTTCGCCCACCCCGACAGCCAGCAATTCTGCGTCGGCCACCCCGACGCGCCCCCCAACCCCCTCGGCCACCCCGACGGCGACCGTGACTCCCACACCGACACCGACACCGATACCGACATCGACTGCGGTACCGCCTGCTCCAGGAGCCGTTGTTCCGTTCATCACCTCGGCATCATGGGATGCGGCCGACGGCGGCATCTCAGTGAGTGCTTTTGTGCCGGAGATCGTCGAGTCTGGCGGCACGTGCACGATCACCGCAACGTCGGGGGCAGCGACCGCCACAGCGTCTTTCCCAGCTAACGCGTCAGCAACCACGACCGACTGCGGGTCGAACACACTGGCCTCGAGCACTCTCACGACGGGTGCGTGGAACGTCGTGGTCAGCTATTCATCGCCCGCGTCGAGCGGCGCTTCGGCGGTCACTGTTGTGGAGGTGCCATGAAAACGCGCTCGTTCGTTGGCCGACTCGTTTCGGGCATCGCCACCCTTGCGCTCGTGACCGCCGGCCTCGCAGTGGTCGGTGGGGTGACCGCGGCTCCCGCGAGTGCCCTCAGCGGGTCATCCTTCAATCCCGGCTACATCATCAGCGACGCTACTTTCTTCAACTCGACCGCGATGTCGGCAGATCAAGTGCAGAGCTTTCTGAACTCGCACGGGTCGAGTTGCACCGCCACCAGCGTTCCGTGTCTGAAGGACTACAGTCAGTCCACTCCGACCCGACCGGCGACGTCATACTGCTCGACGTACACCGGAGCGGCTTCTGAGACCGCCGCGCAGATCGTCGCGAAGGTCGGCTTGGCCTGCGGAATCAACCCTCAGGTGCTTCTGGTCATGCTCGAAAAAGAGCAAGGCCTCATCAACACGAACTCGCCGACGACGTATATGTATCGTTCGGCGCTCGGCTTCGGATGCCCGGACACGGCGGCCTGCGACTCGACGTATTACGGGTTCTTCAATCAGCTCTATGCGGCATCGGCCCAGTTCGAGAGCTACACGATGAACAGCTCGTCGTGGAGCTACCAGCCCGGCCGGGTGAACAACATTCTGTACAACCCGAACTCCTCGTGCGGTTCGGGGCCGGTGTTCATCCAGAACCAGGCGACCGCCAACCTCTACATCTACACGCCCTACCAGCCGAACGCCGCGGCGCTGGCGAATCTGTACGGCACGGGCGACTCGTGCTCG
>JAODBB010000250.1 GCA_025463745.1 Subtercola sp. | reverse complement strand
GCGACCGCGATCTCGTCGACGATGTGGGTTCCGTCGGTCAGCGTGATCTCCACCCGGCCGCCGAACGCCTTCTCGGCCGGGTCGTTGGAATGGTATCGGCGGGTCCACTCGGCATCCTCTTCGGTGGTGATCGCGTGCCAGAGCTTCACGGTATCGGGCCTGCTCGCGCGCTCGGGAGCGTACGAGCGCTCGTGGTGCCACTCGCCGTCTTGCAGCGCAACAGCGAAGATGTACGGCACCGAGTGGTCGAGCGTCTCACGGCTCGCAGTGGGGTCGTACTTCTGCGGGTCGTTCGCGCCTGATCCGATGACGTAGTGGGTGTGGTGGCTGGTGTGGATGACGATGCTCACCACGTTGTCGGCCGTGACTTCCGGATGCTCGTGGTGGAGCTTTCGGGCCAGGTCGATCCACGCCTGAGCCTGGTACTCGGCCGAGTGCTCTTTCGTGTACGAGTCGAGAATCGCGCGCTTGGCCTCACCGGCTTCGGGAAGTGGTACCTCGTACCGGGCATCCGGGCCGTCGAGCAGCCACGCGATGACGCCGTCTTCGCCTTCGTAGATCGGGGTCGGGCTGGTCTGGCCGCGCATCGCGCGATCGACGGCTTCGATCGCCATCTTGCCGGCGAACGCGGGGGCGTGCGCCTTCCAGGTGGAGATCTCGCCCTTCCGCGACTGGCGCGTTGCTGTGGTGGTGTGCAGGGCCTGGCCGACGGCCTGGAAGATGGTTTCGACGTCGAGGCCGAGCAGGGTGCCGATGCCGGCGGCGGCCGACGGGCCGAGGTGCGCCACGTGGTCGATCTTGTGCGCGTGCAGGCTGATCGCCTTGACGAGGTCGACCTGGATCTCGTAGCCGGTGGCGATGCCGCGGATCAGCTCGGTGCCGGTGCGTCCGGCCTGCTGGGCGACGGCGAGGAGGGGCGGAATGTTGTCGCCCGGGTGCGAATACTCGGCGGCGAGAAAGGTGTCGTGATAGTCGAGCTCCCGAACGGCGACGCCGTTGGCCCAGGCCGCCCACTCGGGGCTGTAACGCCCATCGACGCCGAACACGGTGGAGCCGGGAGTGTGGGGGTGATCGAGCGCCTGCGCGCGGGCGGCGATGGCGGGGGCACGGGTGAGCGAGGCGGTCGCTACGGCGGCATTGTCGATCATCCGGTTGATGACCATCTCGGTCACCTCGTCGGTGACGGCCACCGGGTCGGCGGCGACTTCGGCGATCTTGTAGGCCAGCTGGTCTTCGCGGGCCAGGTTCTCTTCGCTCTTGTGTACACGAACGTCGTGGAGCTTCATCGGGCAGGCACATCTTTCTGTTGGGAGGGAGTGGAGTCTGAAAACCAGGGGCCGGCGCCGACGAGAGAGCCGAGCGTCGACTGCAGGCTGCGGTACAGATGCACACGCGTCGCATCGGCCGCCAGCCGCACGTCGCCGTCGACGATGGCGTCGACGATCAACAAGTGTTCGCGTGCCGCTTCGAGCAGCCGCGCGGGGTTGTCGTGCGAGAGGCGACGGATGCGCGCCAGATGAGTGCGCACGCCATTCAGGGCGCCGACGAGATAGGGATTGCGCACCGCTTCATCGACGGCGTCATCGAACCGGGCCACCAGGTCGTAGTAGGCCTCGTGCAACGGATCGGCGCTGGCCAGCAACGCCGGCACTTCGCGCAATTCGTCTTGCAGCGTGCGGAACACGGCCGGGTCGCGGCGCTCGGCGGCGAGCGCGGCCGCCTGCTGCTCGAGGGCCTGGCGCAACTCGAAGAGCTCGGTGACGTTCTCTACAGAGACGGGAGTGACGACGAGCCCGCGACCGCCCTGCGGTTCGGCGAGCCCGTCGGCGACCAGGCGCGCCAGGGCTTCACGCACGGGGGTGCGGGAGATGCCGAGCCGGCTCGAGAGCTCTACTTCGGCCAACACGGTGCCGGGCTCGAGCTGCCAGCTCAGAATCTCGGAACGCAGCCGCGCATACGCGCTATCGCTGGCGCGAGCCACGGTGCGGTGTTCTGATCTGTGTATACATTGATTGCACTATAGCCCTATACGAGTCTCGATTCAAGGTGAATGTGCGCTCTATGTATACACGACACACGGGCACACGAGCACGCGGGGCTCAGCGCGCCGAGGCCCGTTTCTGCAGGCGCTTGGTCACGACGTGGGCCTGCTCGAGCAGAAGGCGGCCGAGTTCGGGCCGGCGACCGGGGCCGAAGCGCGACTCGATTCCCGTGAGACTGAGAGCCCACGCCGGGCGATCGTTCTCGTCGAAGATGGCCGCGCCCATGCCCCAGCTGCCCTCCACCAGCAAACCGGGGTTCACGGCGTACCCCCGAGCTCGGGTTTCGGCGATTCGCGCGCGCAGAGCATCCGGAGCATGCTGTGCACCCCACCGCTCGGTCAGCACCTCGCGCTCGAGGTACGCGTCGATCTCGGCCGGGGTCAGAAACGACACGATGGCCAGCCCAGCCGAGGCGACGCCGAGCGGAAAGCGCACACCCTCGTACAGCACGAACGAACGCACCGGAAAGCTTCCCTCCTCGCGCAGCAGGCACACCGTCTCGTACCCGCGGCGAGCGGAGAGAAACGCGCTCTCTCCGGTCTCCCGCGCCAGCGTCTCGACACTCTCCCGGGAGAGATCGGTGATGTCGTACCGCTCGGCGGCGAGGGCGCCCATCAAGTAGAGCTCGGGCCCGAGATGCCACCGGCCGCGCGCAGCATCGAGGTCGAGAAACCCCTCCGCAGCCAGCGATGTCAGCAGCCGGTGTGCCGTCGGCCGAGTCAGCCCGGCCTGCTCGGCGACCTGGGCAGTTGTTATGCCGTCGGGCGAGTGCTCGCTCACCACTCGCAGCACGCGGCCAGCGCGAGTGATGACCTGAGCCCCTTGCACGGAGTCGGCCATGATTCCTCCATATTGTGGACGGCCTCGCTGACCCTGCCCACACTGCAATCAGTTTAGTTTGAATCTTTGACAGCAGCGAAGGCGGGCGCGTAGCTTCAGAAGGTAAGGAATCGTGCCCACTTTATGGGCACCGGAGATTCTCGCTAATTCACAAAGGAGTGCGTGTGTCAAAGCTCTGGCAGAGCGCGGCAGAGGCTGTGCAGGAGGTCATCCACGACGGGGCGATCATCGCCGTCGGTGGATTCGGCCTCAGCGGCAACCCGAACGATCTCATCGAGGCGGTGCGTGACAGCGGAGCCACCGATCTGACGATCGTCTCGAACAACATGGGCGTCGACGGCAAAGGCCTCGGTATTCTGCTCGAGAACCACCAGGTGAAGCGGGTGCTCGCCTCGTATGTGGGCGAGAACAAGCTGTTCGCCCAGCAGTTCTTGAGCGGCGAACTCGACGTGGAGTTCGTGCCGCAGGGTACCCTCGCCGAGCGCTTGCGCGCAGGAGGCGCAGGCATCGCCGGCTTCTATACGAAAACCGGCGTCGGTACGCCCGTAGCCGAAGGCAAAGAGCTGCACGACTTCGAGGGCGAGACCTACCTGCTCGAACGCGGCATCGTCGCCGATCTCGCACTGGTGCACGCGTATCGCGCCGACGCCGTGGGAAACCTGATCTACCGCCACTCGGCCCGCAACTTCAACCCGAACGTGGCCACGGCGGGCCGGGTCACCATCGTCGAGGCCGAAGAGATTCTGCCCGACGGCGAATTTCTCGACCCGAACCTGATCGTCACTCCGGGCATCTTCGTGCAGCGTCTCGTACAGGCCGAAGACCGGGAGAAGATCATCGAACAACGAACCGTTCGGCCGCGGGTCGCGGCCGGCGCCTGAGTAGACGAGCAGAAGAGCAGACAATGGCCTGGACACGCGACGACATGGCGGCGATCGCCGCCCTCGAGCTCAACGACGGTGAGTACGTCAACCTCGGAATCGGCATTCCGACTCTGGTTGCCAACCACCTGCCCGACGGCGTATCCGTCACCCTGCAGAGCGAGAACGGGCTGCTCGGCATGGGGCCCTTTCCGTTCGATGGTGACGAAGACGCCGATCTGATCAATGCCGGCAAGCAGACCATCACGCTGGCCGACGGCGGCAGTTTCTTCGACTCGGCGACGTCGTTCTCGATGATTCGCGGGGGTCACGTACAGGTCGCCATTCTGGGCGCCCTGCAGGTGGCGGCGAATGGCGACCTCGCGAACTGGACCATCCCCGGCAAGCTCGTGAAAGGCATGGGCGGCGCGATGGATCTCGTCGCCGGCACGCCGCGCGTCATCGTGATCACCGAGCACACGGCCAAAGACGGTTCACCCAAGATCGTCGCTGTGTGCGACCTGCCTCTGACAGGAGCCCGCGTCGTGCAGCGCATCATCAGCGACTTGGCGGTGTTCGACGTGGTCGACGACGCGCTCGTTCTGCGCGCGCTGGCCCCCGGCGTGACACTCGAAGAGGTGGAAGCAAAGACCGGCGCCGGGTTCACGGTCGACCTCCAAACAGACATCATCGTGGGCGAGAGTGTCGCTTCGGGTGAAGCGAACGTCGCCGACGACGAAGTCACCGGCGCCGAAGGCGAAAAGAATAAGGTGAAAGCATGACTGCCGTGATCGTGGGCTACGCCCGCACCCCGTTCGTGAAGTACAACGGCG
>JAODBB010000168.1 GCA_025463745.1 Subtercola sp. | reverse complement strand
TCGCATACCGCGTCTGACGGTCGGGCAGGTCGTCTTTGCCGAAATTGAGGCTGTCGCCGGGAAATGAGCCGGTGACGACGTTCCAGATGGCGCGCCCCTTGCTGATGTGATCGAGCGAGGAGAATCGGCGCGCCACCAGGTAGGGCTCGTCGTAGGTGGTCGTCGAGGTGGCGAACATACCGATGCGGCTGGTGTGCTGCGAGATCGCGGCCATGACGGTGGTCGGTTCGAATGACGCCGGGCGGTCGGAAGGCCCGGGAGATTCGAAGAGTTCCGGTGTCTCCATCTGCCGAACGGCGTTTCCGTCGGCCAAGAAGAGTGCGTGGAACTTGCCCTTCTCGGCCAGCTGGGCGAGATCGATCATCGCGTCGAGGTTCATCACGATCTCGGGGTAGGCGCTGGGGTGCCGCCACCCGGCCAGATGGGAGCCGACCGGGTAAACCCCGGTGACGAGAATCATCTGGCCGGATGCGGTTCCGTAGGTCATATCGATCGGCCCTACTGCACCAGTGAGGTGTCGTAGAAGTCCAGCCATGACTGGAAGTCCATCTTCAGACCCATCACGTTCGATCCGTAGCCCACGAACTGGCCGCCCTCCCAGAACGGAATGATGTAACCGTTCTGAATCATGGAGTCTTGAATCTGGCCGTAGGTCGCCGTGCGGTCAGCCGGGTTCGCCTGCTGCTGCGAGGTGGTGAACAGAGCCGTGATGCCGGCCTGGTCGAGGGTGGGCTTGTCGAGAATCAGTGCCGCCGACGAGCGGATGATGTCGGGGTCGACATCGGTCAGCGTCGTGATGTCGAGGTCGTAGTCGTGACTGGTGCTCACTGCGAACTGGGCCGCCTGGGTGCCGTCTTTCAGCGTGATTCCGATTCCGATGTCTTTCATCTGCTGCTGAAACAGCTGAAGCAGGCTCGTGTAGTATGCGCCGAAGGTCGAGGTGAAGGTGACGGCGAAGTTCGCTGCTGTGCCGTCTTTCGCCCTGATTCCATCAGCACCGACCACCCAGCCGGCGGCGTCGAGGTCTGACTTCGCCTTGTCGGCGTCGAAGGTGATGAGACTCGACTCGTCTTTGTACTGCGGCAGATTCGAGGTGAGGATGCTCGTGGCCGGCTTGTAGTAGGTGCCGAGTACTGCGGTCACATCGCTGGCCCGGTCGAAGCCGATCTCCATGGCGTTTCGAATAGCCGGATCATCCAGGCCCGGCCGCGTGGTGTTCACCATGAGCGAGGCGGGCATGCCCGGCTGGGTGCCGAACAGGGGCGTCACGCCGGCCGCCTGCAACTGCGGCACATCCTGCGTCGCGATGTCGATGGCGACGTCGGACTGCTTCGATTCGAGTGCGCCATCCCTGGCGTTCGAGACGTTCACGACCTGAAAGGCGATGCCGTCGAGGTAGGCGTCTCCCGTGTGGCTGGCGAGAGACGAGGCCGAGGCGTACCCGGCGCGCTTGACCAGATCGGCCGACTGGCCCTGGGTGTAGTCCTTCAGCGTGAACGGCCCGCTGCCCACGAAGGTGCCGGCGCAGCGCTGGTCGGCGGTCGCGGCGGCCGATGATGTCGACAAGATGCCGAGTGTGCTCGTCGAGGCGCCGGGCAAGAATTGCACGTTGGGAGCCGAGAAGTCGATTTCGGCGGTCTGCGGATCGATGATCTTCGTTCCGGTGTAGCCACGCAGATAGCCCACACCGCGGCTCGAGGTGGTCTTGTCGGTTGTTGTGACGTAGTCGAAGGTCGACTTCACGGCGGCAGCATCGACGGGAGAGCCATCGCTGAACGTGATGCCGGGCTTCAGGTGGAAGGTGTACGCCGTGTCGTCGGCGTTGATGTCCCACGAACTCGCGAGCCACGGCACGATCTTGCCCGTGGCCGGATCCATATCGACCAGCGAATCGACGAGCGGGCGAACCACGGCCCGTTCGTTCGCGCTGAAGGCGACAGCCGGGTCGAGGCAGTTCGGGGCCGCCGAGAGCTGTACTTTCAGCGTTCCGCCGGCGACGGGCGTCGCGGTCGGCGAGGATGCACCGCCAGAGTCTCCGCCGGCGCACGCCGTCAAAGCGAGCGAGGCGACGGCGACGCCGGCGATGAGTACGGGAACCAGTCTTTTTCGGTACCGCGAAGAGAGTTTCACTGTGAGCCTTTCTGGGCGTGGTAAAGCAATCGGATAGGGGTATGCGAACGGAATGACGATGGTGCGGTGAAGCCCGCGTGAAGCGGGGGTGTGGGAGTTGTGGCTCGGCCGGCGTCTTACGCCGCGCTCGCAGCCGTGATCGACCCACCGGGTATGGCGTGCAGAAGATCACGCGTGTACTCGGCCTGTGGGGAGTCGAAAATCGTGGCGGTGTCGCCCTGTTCGACGACGCATCCGTTTTTCATCACGAGAACACGGTGCGCGATCTGCCGCACCACCGCGAGGTCATGGGAGATGAACAGGAATGCGACGTTCCGTTCGGCCTGGATGCGGGCGAGCAGGTCGAGAATCTGCGCCTGAACCGACACATCGAGCGCCGAGACGGCTTCGTCGCAGACGATCAGTTGGGGCTCGAGGGCGAGGGCCCGTGCGATAGCGACGCGTTGTCGCTGGCCGCCCGAGAGCTCGGACGGCCGACGATCGAGCAGGCCGGTCGACAGCGAGACCTGCTCGATGAGGTCTGACGCGATCGAGTTTCGTTCGGCCCGCGAGGCCAGGTGGTGAATGCGCAGCGGCTCGGTGATGAGCTCACCCACTGTGAGATGCGGGCTCAGGCTGCCGTACGGGTTCTGGTACACCATCTGCATCTGACGGCGGAACGGGCGGATGGCTGCGCCGGTGATGCGTGAAATGTCGGTGCCGTCGAGCACGATCGATCCCGAGTCGGCCTCTTCGAGCTTGAGCACGAGTCTGGCGGTGGTGGACTTGCCCGAACCTGACTCACCGACGATGGCCAGCGTCTCGCCGTGAGCGATGTCGAACGTTACGTCGTTCACGGCTACCAGGTCGGCGTCGTCGCCCGGCACGCGGAATGTCTTGCGCAGCGTATCGACCGAGAGCAGCGGTTTCAGCTCGGCCGAGTCTCCGGCGGCGCTGACGGGCCGTCGAACGGCCGAGAAGAGCACCTCGCTCGAGAGACTCGGCGCTGCGGCCAGCAACTTGCGCGTGTAGGCGTCGCGGGGCGAACCGAGCACCTCGTCGGTGGTGCCGCGCTCTACCACTTCGCCGTGGTTCATCACCACGATGTGGTCGGCACGGTCGGCGGCGACCCCCAGATCGTGCGTGATCAGCAGCACCGATGCCCCACTCTCGCGGGTGAGCCGCTCGATGTGGTCGAGAATGCGCCGCTGCACGGTCACGTCGAGCGCACTGGTGGGCTCGTCGGCGATCACGAGGCTGGGCCGGCAGGCCAGCGCGATAGCGATCAGCACCCGCTGGCGCATTCCGCCCGAGAGCTGATGCGGATACTGGGCCGCCACGCGTTCGGCGTTCTCGAGCCCCGCGCTCCGCAAGAGCTCGATCGCCTGAGCATTGCCGGCCCGGCGATCGCGCTCGAGCAGGCCGTGCACCTTCAAGGCTTCTTTCACCTGAACCGAAATGCGCGTCACCGGGTTCAGCGACGACATCGGGTCTTGCGGAATCAGGCCGATTCGAGCGCCCCGGATGTCTCGCATCTCGGCGTCGTGCATGCCCACCAATTCGCGCCCTTCGAAGCGAATCGATCCGTGATCGATGCGCCCGCCCGGGGGCAGCAGCGCGATGGTCGAGTGGGCCGTGGTGCTCTTGCCCGACCCGGATTCGCCGACCACAGCCACTGTCTGGCCCGCCCCGATTTCGAGCGAGACGCCGTTCAGGGCGGGCATCCGATGCCGTGGCGTGCCGTACGAAACCCGCAGGTCTTCGATGGTGAGCACGGGGGCGAGCACCGGAGCGACGGAAGTGGCGATCGTTGTGGCGCCGGGTGTGGCGACGTGAGTGTCGGCGTCGTTCATCGTGTTCTCCGCTCTTGCAGTTCACGGGCGATGCGGTTCACGCACACGGCGAAGACCGCGATGGTGAGGCCAGGTAGCGTGCTGATCCACCAGGCGGTCGAGAGGTACGGCTGACCGGCAGAGACGATCGCGCCCCACTCGGGTGCGGGCGGCGGGGCGCCGAAACCCAGAAAGCTGAGCGCGGCGATGGCGAGAATGGCCTGAACGAAGTCGAGAACGGCGAGAACGAGTACCGGGCCGACAGCGCTCGGCAGCACGTGCCGAAAGACGATGTAGATCGTTCCGGCGCCCATCGACCGTTCGGCGTCGACGAACATCGAGTGCCGCACTCGCATGACTTCAGAGCGCATCACCCGGGCCACGCTGCCGATCATGCCGATGCCGACACCGATGGCGAGCTGAACCGAACCGAATCCGAGAGCCGTGACGATGGTCATGGCGAGCACGAGCATCGGAATGGCCAGGATCACGTCGACCACGCGCATCAGCACGGCGTCGGTGTGGCGCCCGAGGTACCCGGCGAACAATCCGATCAGCGAACCGAAGAACAATCCGATGGCAACAGCGACGAACGACGTCACCAGCGAGAGTTGCGTGCCGAAGACCATGCGCGAATAGATGTCGCGCCCGAGCTGGTCGGTGCCGAAGAGGTGGGCTGCGCTCGGGGCTTTCAGCAGGTCGGAGACGTTGGCCCGAAGCGGGTCGTACGGCGCGAAGACCGAGGGCAGAATCGCCCAGAGAATCACGATCAGCAGTACGAGAGCCGAAACGATCATGCCGGGCTTTCGGCCGATCGACGCCAGCTGGCCCAGTCGGTGACGCCCCGCGCCGGGGTCTGCGCGTGCCGGAGCAGTCGCGACAGGGTTCGCGGTGCCGACGCTCGTTTCGATCTCTTGGATGGTCTGCAGCGTGCTCATACCGCGACCGTCTCCTCTCGCACGGAGCTCAACACGCGCGAACTGCGGCGTTTGAGAGACTTCAGCCGGGGGTCGACGAGGGGATAGATCAGGTCGATGATCAGGTTGGTGACCACGTAGACCCCCGCGATGATGAGCACGGCGCCTTCGACCATCGGAATGTCTTTGGTCTGTACGGCCTTGTCGAGCGAGAGTCCCAGACCGTTGCGACTGAAGATCATTTCAGAGACCGTCGAGTAGGCGAACAGGTTGGCAACCATGATGCCCAACACGGTGAGTGTGGGCAGCAGCGCGTTTCGCAGCGCGTGCGCCGAGAACACGCGCACTCGGCCTGCGCCCTTCGCCTTGGCTATCTCGACGAACGATTCGGCGTAGCTGGTGCGCAGCGAGCGGGCGAGCACCTGAGCGATCAATGCTGCGCCGGCGATGGCCATCGTGACGCCGGGGAGCACGAGCGAGTTGAATCCCTTGTCGCCCGACGACGGAAACCAGTGCAGCCCGAACGAGAAGAACTGCATGAGCATGAGCCCCACCCAGAAAGTGGGAAGAGATGCGCCAAGAGGGGGAATCGCGTCGAGCATCTTCGAGAGCATCCGCGACCGGGTGAAGACGGTGGCCGAACCGACGATGAATCCGATGATCACGGCCACGGCCAACGCGAACATCGCCAGGGCGAAGGTGCTGCCGAATTCCGCTGCCAAGATGGTCGTCACGGGCTGCTTCATTTGGTATGAGGTTCCGAGATTTCCTGTGAGCACACCGCCGAGCGCTCGCAGGTACTGCACGAAGATCGGCTGGTCGAAGCCGTACTGCCGGTTGATCTCGGCCAGCTGATCGGGTGTGGCCGTCATGCCGCCGTCACCGCCGGCGATGAGCCGGGCGGGGTCGCCGGGAACGAGATACAAAATGATGAACACGATCGTGAAGGCCGCCCACATGACGAGCAGGGCCAACCCGATTCGGCGCACGATGTACGACCGCGCCACGCTTTTCAGCGTTTCCATGAAAACTCCTTAGCTCGGGGGTGTGGTGCTAGGGGTGTGGGTATCGGTGGTGCCTGTGGTGCTAGGGGCTCAGCCCTGGTCGGCGGCGAGCTGGGCGTATCGGCCGCGAAAGTACAGCAGCGGCGACGCATCGGGGTGGTTGTCGAGGTCGAGCACCCGGCAGAGCACCACCACGTGGTCGCCCGCGTCGATTTCGGCGTCGATTTCGCACTCGAGCCAGGCCAGAACGCCGTCGATGCGCGGGGTCGCAGTTTCGGCGCCCGGCTGCCAGACGATTCCGGCCCACTTGTCGCTGCCCGAGCGGGCGAAGCTCTGGCTCACGGCACTCTGATCGGCACTCAGCACGTTGATGGTGCACGATTTCGCGTTCCGGATGAGCGGATAGGTTGACGACGTCTTGCTCACCGAAAAGGCGACGAGCGCCGGCTCGATCGAGACGCTGAAGAACGATTGGCAGGTGAAACCTACCGGGTGCCCCTCGTGAATCGAGGTGATCACGGTGATTCCCGACGAGTAGTGACCGAGAACGTTTCTGAAAGTGCGGGCGAAGTCCACGTCTGCGCGCGTCGTGCTCGTGGCGCTCATTTCGCTGCGGCTTTCTGTGCGAGGGGCAGCTGTACCGTCGGCCTCTGGGCGGTGGGCAGGATGCCGCTGGTCAGTTTGAGGATGTTGTCATCGAGCCAGGAGGTGAGTACGTCATCCGTTCGGCCCATGTCGGGCATGTAGAACGCCAGCCCGCGCGTGGGAACACTCGCTCCCAGTTCGACGAGCAGGGGGCGCAGGGTGAATTCGACGGCGAGCGCGTGGTTGGGCGAACTCGTGGTCATCAGCGGAACAGCAGTGACCCCGCTGAGCCCGTTGTGCGGGTACCGATCGAGAAACGCTTTCAAGAGGCCGGTGTAGCTGGCCTTGTAGGTGGGGGTGGCCACCAGAACGATGGTGCTCTGCCGCACCCGCTCGCTCACGGCGTCGACTGCGGCATTCGGCCACTCGAAGAGTTCTGACGCGTAGTCTGCAAGATCGATGGTCATGCCGAGGGGTACTCCGGTGACGCCCGACATGCGCGTTGCGAGAGCCTCGGCGATCACTCTGGTACGCGAATGGGCTTTCGGGTTGCCGATCAGAACAGTTATTTCAGGCATTTCACTCCTTTGAAGCGTCGTGAGGTACGACAAAGGACGCGCCCTGGAGTGGGCGCGTCGACTGGAAGGGGAAACACCTACGCTTTTGTGTCGTAGGGCTTAGCTCACGGGTCTCACGAGGAGCTGATAATTCATCTAAGCATCAGCGCTGACACGAAACCGGTCGATTGTGTAAATTTGAAGTAACAAGCATGTTTCGCAAATTTGAAAGACATTTCACGGGGTGGGAAGCTAGCATCGAGACAGATGAGGGGCGGGGGAGGAACGCCGCATCGTCTTGACACGAGAGAGGCGCAGATGGGCATCCACAGTTCAGAGCAATTGGCCACCTTCGAACGTCTCATTGACGTGGGCTCTCTACTGGAGCGGCGCGCTGAGGCTCAGATGCGGGAAGCCAGCGGATTGACCAACACGCACTACGAGATTCTGATCCGGTTGCGAAACGCGGGCGGGCAGCTGCGCATGTCTGACCTGGCGAACAAACTCACCCACACCCCGAGCGGGCTGACCTACCAGGTGCGTCAACTCGAGAAGCTGGGCTTCGCCATTCGAGTGCCCGCGCCGCACGATGATCGGGGAGTGCTCGCACAGATCACAGAAGCCGGCCGCGAGTTCGTGCGGTCGCAATACGACGGTCGCAGCGCGCTCATCGAAGAGGTCGTCGTGACGAAACTCACTGCCTCGGAGTTGCTGACGCTGCACGATCTGCTCGGCAAAATGCAATTGCACCTGCGGGGCGAGATGACCGGGGGCATGCTGCCCGAAATGGCTGACGAGCTCGACCGGGAAGCCGGTCTAGACCGGGTGGCCGGGGCAGACCGGGTGGCCGGGGCGGGGCGAGTTGGCGGGGCAGAGCAGGTAGGCGGGGCAGAGCGGGTAGCCGGGGCAAAGCGGGTGGCCGAGCTGGCGGCCATGCCGGCCGCGGCGCACCTCGCCGGGTGAGTCTCGAGCCCATGCGTTCGGTGACCTTCATCGGGCCGCCCTATCTCTTCGGCGCGAGCAGACGCCGGCCGGCCAGTCAGGTCTTGCAGACCGTTCCCGAGCACTTCGGTGACTACCACGAGCCGTATCTGGGCGGGGGAGCACGTGCCATCGCGGTGATGCAGAGCCACCCCGACGCGATCTACCAGCTGCACAGCGCGTCTGCCGAGCTCGGCGCGGTGTGGCGCGCGCTACCCGCGGCGATCGACGACATCGTCGCGCGGGTGCTGGAGCATGTGGCTCTCCACAGTCGTTCGCATTTCGACGAGGTGCGGCGCCAGGCGCTCTCGGGCGACGCCGGCTCGGGCGAGGCGGGCTCGGGCGACGCGGGCTCGGGCGACGTGGGCTCGGGCGACGCGGGCTCGGGCGACGTGGGCTCGGGCGACGTGGGCTCGGGCGACGCCGACAGGGCAGCACGCTTCATCTACTTGTGCGGCTCGGCGCAGGGCGGCGGCGCGGCCGGCGCGGCCGACGACTTCGCCACGGCGCAGTTCGGCCGCGATACGGTCGCTTTCGACGAGTCGAACCTGCGTGCGCTGGCAGCGCTGCTCGCCGACCGCGATGTGCGGGTGGATGCTCGACCGCTCTTCGACCAGATCGCCGTCATTCGCGAAGTCGACTTCGTGTTTCTCGACGCGCCGACCACGGAGCGACCGCCCCTTACCGCCGTGCGGGCGGCTGGCCTCCGCGAACTCAAGAGTTTCGTCTCGACGGTCACGGCCAGGGGTGCTTTCGTTCTGCTCGCCGGGCATCCGTCGGATGACGAGGTCGGGGGTGCGGCCACGTGGAACGGCGTTGTGCGACTCGACGAGCTCGCTCACCGAGACGGTCGCGGTCACGGTGACGGCGGGGGTGAGGTGTTCTGGGCGAACAGCCTGCTGGTGCGTGCGCTGAACGCGAAGAGGTGACGGCGGGCGGCATTCGGGCGGTCGTCGCGAAGGGTTGACGGTGGCATGGGGCCGCGAGGTCGCTGGCCGCTTGGCCTGTGCCACTCCGGCAGGCGGGAGCCGGCTGGTGGGACCCGGGCGGGTGGGAATCGGCTGGTGGGACCCGGGCGCTGCGACTCGGCTGGCGCTACTAAGCCGGCTTTACGCATACGGCACTACGTGCGCGGCACCACAGCCCGCACGGCCTCGATCGACTCGATGCGCGCCTGCGGCGTCAGGGCGAGCGGTGAGCTGAGAATCGTGGTGACCCCGGCCGCGGCGAACGCGGCGAGACGCTCGCCGACCTCGGCCTCGGTTCCGATCAGCGCGGTCTGCCGCACGAGGTCGTCGGGAATGGCCTCGGCCGCCGCGGCCTTCTCTCCAGCGAGGTAGAGCTCTTGCACCCGGGCCGCTTCGTCGGCATAGCCGTAGCGCACGGCGAGGTCGTTGTAGAAGTTGGCGCCGCGAGCCCCCATTCCGCCCACATAGAGGGCGAGGCGCTGGCGGTAGGCGTCGAACATCCGGTCGCCGTTCTCGCCGATGTACAAGGGAACGCCCACGATGGTGTCGAGCGGCCCCAGCGCCGGGTCGCGTTTGGCGAGGCCGGCCGTGAGAGCGTCGCCCCATGCCGCCTGAGCATGGTCGGGGTGGAAGAAGATCGGCAGCCAGCCGTTCGCGATTTCGGCCGTCTGGGTGACCGCGCGCGGCGTGAGTGCGGCGATCGAAATGGGGATGTCGCGCCGCACGGGTTCGTTGATGATCTTGAGCGGCTTTCCGAGACCTGTTCCTTCGTCGGCCGGCAATGGAATTCGGTAATTCTTGCCTAGGTGTTCCACGCGTTCGCGCCGCCACACCGAACGGCAGATCTCCACTGTCTCACGCAGGTGCCCGAGCGGGGCCGTGAACGGCACACCATGAAACCCTTCGATGACCTGGGCTCCCGAGCTGCCGAGGCCGAGCTCGAAGCGGCCGCCCGACACGGAGTCGAGCCCCGCCGCGGTCATGGCGATGAGTGTGGGAGTGCGCGAGTAGATCGGCAGAATCGCCGAGGCGAGCGTGATGGTCGACGTGACCGCAGCCAGATAGCCGAGGCGGCTGACCGCGTCGAACGAGTAGGCCTCGGAGACGGCGACGACCTCGGCGCCGGCCCTCTCGAACTCCACTGTCTCGGCTGCGGCCGCGGTGAAGTCATGGGAATAGTCGATGGTGACGCCGAGTCGCATGAAACGACCCTACTGGGTGAGACGACCCTGCTGGGTGAGGCGACGCTCCTTGGTCGAGGGGGGGCGGCGGAATGCTCGTCGAGGGCAGGCAGAATGGCTCGTTGAGGGCGGGCGGGATGCCTTACCCAGTGGGGCCGGTCTGGCATCGCCCGCTGAGTAGACTGAGCGGGCCGGCCAGACCCGGCGCATCGGCGGCGCCTGGGGAGGCAGAGATGATGACGTCATTCAGCGGCAGAGGGTCGCGAGCGCTGAAGCCGGCCGGAGCGCCGCCCACGGTGGGCGCGAATAAGGGCGGAGATGCAGTGGGCTCGACGAACCGTGCTCGATCGCGAGCGGGACGCTGGGGCCTCGTTGCGCTCGCCGCTGTTGTTCTGGTGGGTGTCTCGTCGTGCGCATCCGGCGGCCCGTCGACGACGCCGGTGCCCACTGCCAGCATCGCTGCCTCAACGTGCGTGAGCGACCCGGGTGCGGTGATCGCGGCAACCCCGACGGCGGTTTCGACGACGGCGGCACTCCCGGCCGCACTCACGGCGTCGCTCGATGCGGCTGCGCGTTCGTCATTCGCCCAGGCCGCAGCGCCGGGCGCGATCGTGGGCGTGCGAACCCCGCAGGGCACGTGGACGGCCGCCTACGGCATCGCCGACCCGGGCACCGGCGCCCCGATGACGCTAGACATGCATACGCGCATCGGATCGGTGACGAAGACCTTCACCGGCACGCTCATCATGCAGCTGGCCGAAGAGGGAAAGCTCTCGCTCGATGACACTATCGGAAAGTACATCCCGGGCATCCCGAACGGCGACATCATCACGTTGCGCCAGCTGGCCGACATGACCAGCGGCGTCGCGAGCTACACCAAGAGCCCGGCCTTCACCGATGTCTACTTCGCCAAGCCCGAGACGATCTTCACGCCGACCGAGCTGGTTGCGGTGGGCATCGCGAACTCGCCGATCTTCGAGCCCGGAACCCAGTTCGACTATTCGAATACCAACATCGTGCTGCTCGGGCTGGTCGTCGAGAAGGTCACCGGGATGCCCGTCGAGCAGGTCTTGGCCGACAAGATCTTCGGGCCGCTGAAGCTGACCAGCACCTCGTGGCCCGGAGATCAGACCGACCTGCCTGCGCCGTATGCGCACGGGTTCACCCTGCAAGGCGACTTCGCCACAGCTGCCGCGCCGAGCGATGCCACGAACTGGAACCCCGCGTGGGGTTTCACGGCCGGCGAACTCATTTCGAACGTGGCCGACATGCTCACCTACGACCGGGCGCTCGGCACGGGGCAAGGGCTCCTCGGCGCCGCGAGCCAGACTGAGCGCCTCACCTCGTTTCCCGGTGCGGGGGGTTACGGGCTCGGGATGGTCTGCGCCGACGGCTGGGTCGGGCACACGGGCACCGTGCCCGGGTACACGTCGTACGTGTTCTACCAGACCGCAACAGACACCTCTTTAGTGGTGCTGGCGAACAGCGACATCGCCTCAGGCGTCTGCGACCAGTCGCCGACGCTGACCGACGATCCCGGCACCGCGGTCTGTCTGACGCCGGCGGCGCGGATGTTCGCTGCATTGTCGACGGCGCTCGGAAACCCCTTTACGCCGAACGCGACGCACTAGGGGTGATGCTGGCCGGGCCGCGTCGGCGTGGCTCGCCGAGCACCTCTGCGCTCGGGCGCGGGTCACACCGGTTCGGGTAACCCGCTCACGGGGTAGCCGGCCGCGGCGTCGACCACGAGCATCCGCACCCCGTCTGCCCGTATTTCGCGTCGCGGATGCACGGTGAAGGGTGCTCGGGCTCGCGCTGCCGCGAGGGCTTCGGCCACGGTGGAGCTTTCGGCCAGGCGACGCAGATTCATCAGCGTGGGGAACACGATCGCTCGTTCGCCCCGCGCCGCGGCGGCGATGGCTTCGGCAGGGGAGATCCATTCGAGGCCCACCGTTTCAGTGCCGTCTGAGACGCCCGGTTGGTTCGGGGGCGCCTCCGCGAGGAAGAACCACGTGTCGTAGCGGCGAGGCTGGCCCTTGGGGGTCACCCAGTGCGCGAACTCGACGAGGTCGGTGAGGTTCAGCCGGGCATCCAGTGCGTCGACGACCGAGCGCAGACTTTGGCCGAACTGGTGGGGCGCGGGGGTGACCGGGTCAGCCGAGGGTGTAGCCGACCTGGCCGCGACCAGGATCGACGCCTCTTCCCAGGTTTCGCGAATCGCGCCGATGCGCACGGCGCGGTCGAGGGGCGGGAGGCCGGCGCTGCTGCGGTCTTTTTCGAGCACGTCGAGCCACTCGGGGCTTTCGTCGTCGGTGTCGATGGCGCCGCCCGGAAAGACGAGAGCCGACGCGAATGTGGCAGCCTGGTGCCGGGTGACCATGAGAACCTGGAACGGGTCGTCGCGCACGAGCAGAACCGTGGCCGACCGACGAGGAGGTTCGAGCGTCGCCTGGGTTTCGAGGGTCATGCGTCTACTTCAGCAATCGTGACAACACGCGATCGGCGAGCGGCTTGCCGCCGGTCTGGCAGGTGGGGCAGTACTGAAGCGAGGAGTCGGCGTAGGTGACCTGACGCACGGTGTCGCCGCAAACGGGGCAGGCCTCGCCCTTTTTTCCGTGCACCTGCAAACCGAGCTTCTTCTCCCGCTTGAGGTCAGACGCTGCCAAACCGTCAGAGCGCTCGATCGCACCCCGCACCGTGCTGTTCAGCGCATCGAACAGGCGCTCGGTCTCGTCGTCAGTCATTGCGGCGGGCTTGAACGGCGACATGTGGGCCGCGTGCAGAATCTCGTCGGAGTACGCGTTACCGATCCCCGCGATCACCGACTGGTTGCGCAGCACACCCTTGATCTGTGCTCGTCCGGCGGCGTGCAGGATGCCCGAGAAGACCTCGAGCGTGAACCCTTCGCTCAACGGATCCGGCCCGAGGCGCGCTATTCCGGGCACCTCATTCGGGTCTTTGACGACGTAGATCGCGAGGCTCTTCTTCGTGCCGGCCTCGGTGATGTTGAGGCCGGATCCTGCGTCGGTGCCCGGCTCGTCTCCCGTATCGCTCGACGGGTGTGCTGTGCCCGACTGGTTTCCCGGTTCGCCCGACTCGTCTCCCGATTTGCCTGTTTCGTGCCCCTGTTTGCCTGTTTCGTGCCCCGTCTTGCCGGTGAGCACGAGTCGCGCGGCCAGAGGCCCGTGGCCCGGGCGACCCGACGGCGCGGGCGGTGGGCCTTCGCGCCAGCGGATCCAGCCGGCCCGGGCGAGGTGCATCACGAGGTGCAGGTCGGTGGCCGCGCCGGTGGGAGGGTCGGCGGACGGGGCGGCCGTGTCGGGTTGCGGGGCGCCGAACGTCAGATCGAGAAACTTGCCGTGGCGGCTGACCCCGGTGATCGTTCGGCCTGCCAGGGCAGACACTGGCGGATCGAACGTCTTCAGCGCTGCGAACGACACCACATCGAATCGATCGAGCGTGCGGCCGACGAGCCGCGCCCTGAGGTCGGCGACAAGCGCGTAAACCTCTGGTAGCTCTGGCACCCTATAAGTATGACTGAGGCGCGTTTTAGACGGAAGCGCCCTGCATGGCGTCGGCGGTGAGCTCGACCGAACGCAGGCGGTCGGCGATGCGCGGCGACTGGTGGGCGAGAATCAGTTCGTCGGCTCCGGTGGAGGCGGCGAATTCTTCGAGAAAGACACGTACTTCGTCGGGAGTGCCGGCGACCGAGTACTTCATCATGTTGGCGAGGTGCCGGCCGTTCGCGGTGGTCAGGAAGACGTCGATCTGCTCGTCGCTGTACTCGGGTGCGGCCGGTCCGCGCGAGATCATGCCTCGTACGCGCGCACGGCGGGTGGTGTCGAACTGCTGCCGGGCATCCGCTCGGTCGTCGGAGGCGATCACGTTCGCCCCGACGATAACGTGCGGCACGCTGAGTTCACCGGTGCCGGTGAGATCGGCCGGCTTGAAGTCGCTCCGGTAGGTGCGCACCGCCTCGTAGAGCGCGTCGGGTGAGAAGTGTGAGGCGAAGGCGTACGGCAAGCCGAGCATCGCAGCCAGCTGGGCGCCGAACAGTGATGAGCCGAGAATATAGAGCGGTACGCGAGTGGATGCCCGGGGCACCGCCTGCACACCCTCGACTCGTGACTCGCCCCACAGGTACCCCTGCAGCTCGAGAACATCCTGCGGAAAGGTCTCGGCCGACATCGGGTCGCGTCTCATGGCGCGCATGGTCACCTGGTCGCTGCCCGGAGCCCGGCCGAGGCCGAGGTCGATGCGGCCAGGGGTGAGGGTCTCGAGGGTGCCGAACTGCTCGGCGATGGTGAGGGGGGCGTGGTTCGGCAGCATGATTCCGCCGGCGCCGAGCCGAATGGTGGAGGTTTGGCCGGCGACATGGCCGATCAGAACGCTCGTGGCCGACGAGGCGATGGTGGGCATGTTGTGGTGCTCGGCATACCAGACGCGGCGATAGCCGGTCTTCTCAGCGGTCTGGGCCAGGGCCACGCTCGCTGCGAAGGTTTCTCGCGCCGTCTCTCCGGCTGCGATGGGGGCAAGGTCAAGAATGGAGAGAGGAATCGACATGTTACCTTCAACCCGCGGGGAGACGAATTCGTTCCCGGCTGTGCGCGGCCTGTCGGAGCACGCATCTCTTGTGTAGTCCGACCTCGTGTAGTGCGAACTCGTGTAGTGCGAACTCGCGCGCCGCGAACCTCGATAAGGTGAAGCATGGCCGTGCGCATCCTCAGACCGTGGCCCGCCATCGGCCTGATTCGCCGAATGTTCGAGAAGAGCGCCAGAGCCACCGTCGCCGAGATGGTGCGACATCTTCCGGCCGCCGGGCCTGCCGCGCTCGACGAGCAGCTGAGCGTGCCGTACGGTGTGGATGCTACGGGGCCGACGCTCAGCGTGTTCACTCCGATCACCAGCGGCAGGAAAGCCGCCGCCTCACCCGTCTCGGCCGCCGCAGTCACAGCCGCATTCGCAGCGGCGAATGCGGGTGCGAATGCGGGTGCGGATGCCCGCTCCGCCGCCCTCCCGACCGTCGTCTGGGTTCACGGCGGCGCCTGGATCTCGGGCCTCAAAGAAGACGTCGACCCGTACCTCCGCCTTCTCGCCGCCCGCGGATTCACCACCGTGAGTCTCGACTACACGCTCTCACCCGAAACCACCTACCCGGCCGCACTCGCCGAGCTCAACTCTGCGCTCGGCTTTCTGAGCGCGAATGCCGAACGTTTTGGAGTCGATCCGCAGCGTTTCGTGCTGGCCGGCGACTCTGCGGGCGCCAGCCTCGTGAGTCAGCTGGCCGTGATCACCACCGACCCCGAATACGCGGCGACGGTGGGCATCGAGCCGGCACTTCGGGCGGAGCAGGTGAGGGCGGTCATCCTGAACTGCGGAATCTATGATGTGCGCGACATCGTGCACGCCACGGGTCTCGGCGGCTGGGGGTTTCGGCAGGCGCTGCGCGCGTATCTCGGGCAGAAGGCGTGGGCGCAAACGGCCGGAGCAGGCCAGCTGTCGACGCTGAATCACGTGACGGCCGCTTTTCCACCGACCTGGATCTCGGGTGGCAACGGCGACCCGCTGACGCGCACGCAGTCGAAGCCGCTTGCCGAACGACTCGCCTCGCTCGGGGTGCCCGTGACGACGGTGTTCTATGCCGACGATCATGAGCCGTCGATTCCGCACGAATACCAGTTTCATCTCGACCTGACGGATGCGCGGGCCGCGCTTGAATCGACGGTGGAGTTTCTGACTTCGGTGACCGGGATCGCTGGCTGAACAGTCTCGGTCTGATTACCTGCTGACGAAATCGCACCCTGGCTGAATCGGGCAGACGGGGCTACCCTTTCGCTATGTCGGTCGATCCCGGTGTTTACGACGAAGTAGCGAAGCGGGCTGCGGCCCACGCCCTCGGCTGGCTCGACTCCACAGGCACGCGCCCGGTCGGGCCGCGACAGCATGCGGATGAACTGCTTCCGTTGTTCGCGAAGCCGCTGCCCGAGCATCCGACCGACCCCGCCGACGTCGTCGATGAGCTGGCGGCGCTCGCCGAACCCGGGCTGATGGCCATGCAGTCCGGGCGGTTTTTCGGCTGGGTGATCGGCGGCACCTTGCCTGCCGCTCTGGGCGCCGACTGGCTGGTCAGCGCGTGGGATCAGAACGCCGCCATGCGGTTCGCGACCCCGGCGACGGCGGCTGTCGAAGAGGCAGCCGCGGCCTGGACGCTCGATCTGCTGGGACTGCCCGAGGGCTGTGACGTGGGCTTCACCACGGGTGCCACCATGGCGAACTTCACAGGTCTCGCCGCCGCGCGGCAGTCATTGCTGACCGATCGCGGGTGGGATCTGGCGGCCAAGGGGCTCTCGGGCGGCCCGCCCGTGCGGGTGTTCGCCGGCGCCGAGCGGCACGATTCGGTCGATCTGGCGTTGCGGTACCTCGGCCTGCCGGCGCCGATCGCTGTGGATGCCGACGCCGAAGGCCGCATCCGGCCGGATGCTCTGGCCGCCGCCATGGACCTCTTCGCCGACGCGGGGCTCGACGCCGACGTCACCGACGGTGGGCGCGCCGGCGCTGGTCGCAGCGGCGGTGCGCGCGCAGCGGATATTGCAACGATCGTCTGCTTGCAGGCGGGTAACCTGCACTCCGGCGCCTTCGACCCCATGCGCGAGTCGATCGCCGTCGCCCATGCACGCGGTGCCTGGGTGCACGTCGATGGGGCATTCGGGCTCTGGGCCGCCGTCAGCCCCCAGTTCGCCGAGGTGCTCGACGGTATCGACGGGGCCGACTCGTGGGCGACCGACGCGCACAAGACCCTCAACGTGCCGTACGACTGCGGTCTGGCGATCGTCAGCAGACCGGAGGCGGTGCGAACCGCCCTCGGAGTGCACACGAGTTACCTGATCACGGATGACACGGGGCCGGGTGATCCGTTCGAACGGGTTCCCGAGTTCTCACGTCGTGCCCGCGGGGTTCCGGTATGGGCGGCGCTGCGCTCGCTCGGTCGTTCCGGCACCATCGAACTCGTGGAGACGCTCGCGTTGCGCGCTCGCGAACTGGCCGACGGCCTCCGGCTCATCGAGGGAGCCGACGTGTTGAACGACGTGGTTTTCACGCAAGTGAGCATCAGCTTCGGCAGCGATGCACGCACCCAGGCGGTGACGGCCAGGCTGCTGGCCGACGGAGTGACCTGGATGTCGGGATCGAAGTGGCACGGCAGAGCGGTGCTGCGCATCTCGGTGAGCAACTGGTCGACCGACGAGTCAGACGTCGCTCTGGCGCTCGACGCCGTGGCGCGGGCGGTGGCGAGTCTAGGAACATCACGGGGAGTCTAGAAGCGCACGACCTCGCGCCGATAGAGTGGCGGCATGTCAAACTTGAAAGCTCAGGCGTACCTCAAAGAAGCCCGCGAACATGCCAGTCTGGCTGCCTACGACGTGCAGAAATTCGAGGCGGACACCCCTGAACGGCAGTCGATTCACAACCTGCTGACCGCACTCGACAAGGTGATCGAAACCCTCGACGCGCTCGCGGACGACGAGCCGGTCTAGCCGGTCTGGGCTCGGCGCCGTTCAGTCTTTCGACGGCCGCCAGGTGCGCTCGAACGGCAGCCGCCACGCGTTCGGCGCGATGAGCTGGTGAATGGCGTTCGGTCCCCAGGTTCCTGGCGCGTAGGTGCGCACGGGCGGCGGGTCTTCGAGCAGGTCGGTGGAGATCTCCCAGAGGCGCTCGATGCCCTCCGCGGTGGTGAACAGCGTGTGGTCGCCGCGCATCGCATCCAGAATCAGGCGTTCGTAGGCCTCGAGCACGTCACCTGCCCGCTCGTGGTCGTGCAGCGCGAACTGCATGCTGAGCTTGTCGAGCTTCATTCCAGGCCCCGGCCGCTTGCCGTAGAACGAAAGCGACACCTTCGACGCGTCGGCCAAGTCGAAGGTGAGGTGGTCTGGACCGCTCTTGCCAACGCCTGACCCGGCCGGGAACATGCTCTTCGGCGGCTCGTGAAACGCGATCGAGATGATGCGCTGGCCTTCAGCGAGCTTCTTGCCGGTGCGCAAGTAGAAGGGCACGCCAGCCCAGCGCCAGTTGTCGATCTCGACCTTCAGCGCCACGAACGTCTCGGTCTCGGATTCGTGCGAGACGCCATCCATGTCGCGGTAGCCGCCGTACTGCCCGCGCACCACATTCGCCGGGTCGATGGGCCGCATCGAACGGAAGACCTTGTTCTTCTCTTCGCTGATGGCGCGCGGTTCGAGGGCGGTCGGCGGCTCCATCGCCATGAACGCCAGAATTTGAAAGAGGTGCGTGACCACCATGTCTTTGAACGCACCGGTCGACTCGTAGAACTCGGCCCGGCGATCGAGCCCGAGCGTCTCGGGCACATCGATCTGCACGTGGGCGATGAAGTTGCGGTTCCAAATCGGCTCGAAGAGTCCGTTCGCAAAACGGAACGCGAGGATGTTCTGGGCCGGCTCCTTGCCCAAGAAGTGGTCGATGCGAAAGATCTGCGTCTCGTGAAACGTCTCGTGCAGCTTGGCGTTCAGCGCCACGGCGCTCGGCAGGTCGGTGCCGAATGGCTTCTCCATGATCACCCGCGAGTGGTCGACCAGGTCGGCGTCGGCCAGCATCTTCACCACGGCGAGCGCAGCCTTCGGCGGAACGCTCAAGTAGTGCAGGCGCCTGGCGCCGTCACCCAGCAATTCTTCGGCATCACGCACGGCGGCGGCCAGGGCATCCGGACCCGCATTCTGGCTCACATAGGTCAGGCGCTCAGAGAAACTCTGCAACTGCTCGTCGGTGAGCGGCCGGGTGCTGAACTCGTGGCACGCTTCGATGGCGAATTCCCGAAACGAATCGTTGTCGTACGGCTCGAGCGAGGTGCCCACGATGCGGATGCTCGGGGCCAGCGCCGAGAGCACCAGATGCGCCATGCCGGGGATGAGTTTTCGCCGCGCGAGATCGCCGGTCGCACCGAAGAGCACAACAACGTGCGGGGCGATCTTCGTCGAGAGGTCGAAGTGGTCGGGTTCATCGGGAATCATGCTCACCTTCGAAATAGTGGCAGCGCCGGGTGGCCGGCAGGGCAAACGCGAACAAACCTTCACGTGAACGAAACATGCTCGTAGCGCACGTTGCTCGGCACTGAGAGTGACTCAACTGCATACCTCGTTCATAGAACGGTGAGGGTTCACACATAGAGCGGCTTCGTACGGTGGTCTCACCCCCATTCCGAATGAAGGAGAACCGTGTTCGGCACATATCTCAGACGAGAACTCGTCAACCGGCGAAAGCAGACCATCATCATTTCGATCGGAATGGCATTGGCGATCGGACTGGTCATTCTGGTCAACTCGATCTCGGCCGGTGTGCAGGGCGCGCAGACGTCGGTGCTGCAGTCGGTGTATGGCGTCGGAACCGACATCACGATCAGTCAGGCAGCCGCCGCGCCGACCGCCGGAGCGACGCCCGGTCAATTCGCCTTCGGATCCGGTGCGGGTTCGACGTCGGGTGGAACCACCACACTGAATCAGTCGACGCTCACCACCACGCGCACCGAAACAGTGTTCGACGCTACGGCGCTCGACACGGTGACGGCGACGAGCGGGGTATCGGCGGCGACCGGAACGCTCTCGCTGACGAATACGACGTTCAACGGCCAGCTACCCGGGCAGGCGCAGAGCGGCACGGGCACAACGGGAGGTGCTGGCGCTGCAGCTGGGGGCGCGGCTCCCGCAGGCGGTGCGGATGGCGCGGGCGGAAGCTCGTTCAACGTCGACAACTTCACCGTGCTGGGCCTCGACCCCTCGGGTGCTTCGGTCGGCCCGCTCTCGGCCGTGACCCTGGCGAGCGGACGACTGCTCACGGCAGCCGACATCGGCACCGACAACGCGGTACTCGACAGCAGCTACGCCACCTCGGCCTCGCTGGCGACCGGCGGCACCATCGACATCGGTGGAACCACCTTCACCATCGTGGGAACTGTCTCATCATCGGGTTCTGACAGCGTCACCGCGTCGAACGTGTACATTCCGCTCGACGTCGCTCAAACCCTCTCGAGCAACGCGGGCAAGCTCAGCAACATCTACGTGACGGCCGCCTCATCGGGCAGCGTCGACCAGGTGGCGTCTGCGCTGCAGACCGCGCTACCCACAGCCACGGTCAGCACACAGGCCGATCTCGCGTCGACCGTCTCCGGCTCGTTGTCGACGGCCTCGTCGCTGGTGTCGAATCTCGGTACCTGGCTCTCGATTCTGGTGCTGGCTGCCGCCTTCCTGATCGCTATTCTCTTCACGATCTCGGGAGTGACCCGCCGAACTCGAGAATTCGGCACCCTGAAAGCCATCGGCTGGAGCAACCGCCGCATCGTCAGCCAAGTTGCCGGCGAATCGGTGGTGCAGGGCCTGATCGGTGGTGCGATCGGCATCGTCGTGGGCCTCATCGGCATCATCGTGGTCAACATCGTGGCACCCACGCTCAGCGGTTCGGCAGCGGCGAGCACCGCGACGGGCGGCGGGGCCGGAGGGGCCGGCGGGCGGCCGGGCGGCGGCGGATTCGGCGCAGCGGCATCGGCCGTGGCATCCACGACCGTCACCCTGCAGGCGCCGGTGACACTCAGCATCATTCTCATCGCGGTGGGGCTCGCAGTGCTCGGCGGGCTACTCGCCGGCGCGATCGGCGGATGGCGCGCCGCCCGGCTACGGCCGGCTGAGGCCCTGCGGTCGATGGGGTGAGGCGCTGGGGTGCCCGGCGGTCGGGTGCGGGGCGTTCCGCGGCGGGCTGCGCATCATTCGGGTGCCCGGCGGTCGGGTGCGGCGGCGGGGCGCGGTGCCGCAGGCGGCGGGGTGCGGCGATTCTCCACTCGCCACACGAACTTCAGGCCCGACCAGTCGTCATCGATCGCCGCTACTTTCGTGTCGACCAGGCCGAATTCGAGCACCGTGTTTCTCACCACGGTGTCGCCGAGGTCACTCACGTGGCCGGCCGCCTTGCGTGGCCACGCGATCCACAGCGCGCCGGCCGGAAAGATGCGTTCGGCCAGGTTCGGGATGCACGGGGCGAGGTCGGCGGCCCTCGTCACGAAGGCGACGATGACGTCGGCCGGGGCCGGGTCGTCGACGCGGATCAGGTTCGGGGGCGGGGAGTCGAGCATCCACTCGGCCGGCGCGTTGGCGAGGCTCAGCCGCGTTCCGGCCTTCAGGCCGAGTTTGCGTGCCTGGGCTGAGGGCGCTGGGTCGGCGGGTGCTGGCATGGTTCGATTGTAGAGTCGGTATGTCGTGCGGCTTATAGCCGCAACGGAAGTTGTTTGCAACAGCTTGCCCCGGGGCGTCGCGGGCGAGAGAGTGTGTTGATGAGACGCATTTCGTATGCTGGCGAGAGTTTCGTCACGACAGACGGGGTGGCCGACGCGTTACTGCGGCTGGTGGCCGCGCTCGGTGTTAATCACACGGCTGCGGCCATTGAGATTCCGGCCTTCAGGGTGCGGCGGGGGAGTGAGGCTCTGGATGCCGGGGGCTCGGTCGGTGCTGCTGGTGCTGCCGGTGTTTCGTATGCTGTGGGTGCTTCGGGTCTTGCGGACGCTTCTGGGCTTGCGGACGCTTCGGGGCTTGCGGATGCTTCAGGGCTTGCGGGTGTAGTGGGCGTTTCAGGCGTTTCAGGCGTTTCGGGTGCTGTGGGTTCCGGTGGCGAAGTGAGCGCTGGGGCCGATAGCTTTGCGCACGTCGAGTTCGTTCGACTCGTTGCCGGCCCGGCAAGCGAGATGGTTAGTCGTTATGACGAAGGCGGTGATGGCGAGGTAGACGACGAATTCAGCGCTGAGTCCGCCGAAGCGATCGCCCGGTTGAACGCCCGAACCGAGGCTCTCAGCGAGCCGCACCCCGTCATCCACGCGCACCCGCACGGCAAGGTGGAGTTCGATTTCGACGGGCTCGAATCGTTGTGATCGAGGCGCCGCCATGGCGTCGTTGAGGTCGCATCTCGGCCCGTGATCAAGAGTTGAGGAACTGTCAGTGGCTGGTGTTTGACTTGGGTCATGAACGAAACCACTACCGAGTCGCTGGGTATGTCGCCGGGTACGTCGCCGGGCGACAGGATGCACGAGCTCATCCGCGAGCTTGAAGTGCTTGGTGGG
>JAODBB010000230.1 GCA_025463745.1 Subtercola sp. | reverse complement strand
TACCCGATGAAGAAGAAGCCGAGAATGAAGAACCAGAGGGTAGGCAGATCCATGATCAGTACACCGTCGCTTCGTGGGTGACTTCGCCCGTTAGTTCATCGGCTTTCGGCGGCTCGTCGGGCCCCTTCTGCACGGCCTTCTTGACGAGTTTGAACTCCACCACCGCGAGAATGCCGTAGATCAGGGTGAAGGCGATGAGCGAGATGAGCACTTCGAGGCCCGTCGTGTTCGGCGAGACCGCGTCGCTGGTCTTCAGCAGGCTGAACACGATCCACGGCTGGCGGCCCATTTCGGTGAACACCCAGCCCACGATCATCGCCGCAAGCGGCAGCGGTACGGCCCAGATGGCGACCTTCCACATCCAACGCTTAGGCTCGCGGCCCTTGCGGGTGAACCAGAGCCCGGCGACGGCCGTGAGAATCGAAAGCACGCCGAACAGAATCATGTAACGGAACGCCCAATAGGTGACCCAGATGATCGGCGTGTAGTCGCCCGGCCCATACGTTTGTCTGTACTGGGCCTGCAGATCGTTGATGCCCTCGACCGTTCCGTCGAGTGTGTGCGTCGACAAGAACGACAGCAGATACGGTATTCGAATCGAGAACAGCTCGCTCACCCCGTCGGGCGTGCCGAGCGTGAAGAGCGAGAACGACGCATTGGCTCCGGTCGCCGTGTTGTAGAGCGCCTCGGCGGCCGCCATCTTCATCGGCTGGGTCTGCACCATCGCGAGCCCGAGCTGATCGCCCGAGAGGATCGTCAGAGCGCCCGCGATCACCATCATCCAGAGCCCGAACTTCAGCGCCGGCCGCATGACGTCGACGTGCTGCTTACGAAGGAGGTGCCATGCCGCGGCGCTGATGATCAGGGCCGCCGACACCATGAAACAGGCGAAGATCGTGTGCGGAAAGGCGGCCAGGGCAACCTTGTTCGTCAGTAACGCCCAAATGTCGGTCAGCTCGGCGCGGCCCTTGGCCTGGTTGATGTCATACCCCACCGGGTTCTGCATGAACGCGTTCGCCGCGATGATGAAATAGGCCGAGAGGATGCTCGCCACGGCCGTGATCCAGATCGTTGCGAGATGCAGCTTCTTCGGCAATCGATCCCAGCCGAAGATCCACAGCCCGATGAAGGTCGCCTCGAGGAAAAACGCCAGCAGACCTTCGAGCGCGAGCGGAGCCCCGAATACGTCACCCACGAACCGCGAGTAGTCCGACCAGTTCATGCCGAACTGAAACTCCTGCACGATGCCGGTGACCACGCCCATGGCGAAGTTGATCAAGAAGATCTTTCCGAAGAACTTCGTGAGCTGCAGATACTTCTCTTTGTTCGTGCGAACCCATGCCGTCTGAAAGAGCGCGGCCGTGAGTGCCAGACCGATCGTGAGGGGCACGAACAGAAAGTGGTAGATCGTCGTCAGGCCGAATTGCCAGCGTGACAACAGCAACGGATCAAGCAGGTCGTTCACAGCGCCTCCGCGTGTCAACTGCTCAGGTGTTTCTGAGCTACCATTATGCGTTTTCCCGGCTGAATCCGGTAGTTCTACATTGTGTAGAAATGCATCTTCTACCGAGTGTAGAACAATTTCTGAAAAGGCGGTACTGTAAAGCAATGGCTACCCTGGGTGAACTCGAACGATCGATCATGGAACGTCTCTGGTCAAGCGACGAACCGGTGTCGGCAGCCGAGCTGCGTGACGAGCTGGCACACAAGACCAGCGCGGGCAACGAGCTCGCTCTCACGACCATGCTCACCGTGCTCTCGCGGCTCGAGCGCAAGGGTTTTGTCGATCGCAATCGCAAGGTGCGGCCGCACCTGTATTTCGCGGTGACGAGCCGCGCCGACCACACTTCTGAGCTTCTGCGCCAGGCCCTCGGCGCCGAGCCCGATCGCGCCGCCGCTCTCGCCCACTTCGTCGGTCAGGTCAGCCCGCAAGAGGCCGAGACGCTGCGCCAGCTGCTCGACCAGCGCGCCGGCCAGTCACCGGCCGAGCCCGCCTGAGAGCGGCGAATTGAGGCGTCTGCGACACGGTGAGTCAGGTCTAACCGCCTCAGCGTGTCGCAACCGACTCACCGCGCGGCGGCGCAGCACGCATACAGGGCGGGTACGCTGAGCGCGTGCTTCTCTCGGCCGAACCACCCGTCAACTCGATGCTGATCGCATCGGTGGCGCTGGCCGTGCTCGCGGTTCTGTTGGCGTGGCCTGTTCCGGTACTGCTTGCCAAGGCGCACTGGCCCAGCCGCTCCCCCGGCGTCGCTCTCGCGGTGTGGTCGGCCATCGCCCTCGCCGGTGGATTCTCGATGATCGGCTCGCTCGTCACGTTCGGTCTGGCACCATTCAGTTCCAGCCTCATCCGGGGCCTGCGCGAGCTGCCGCCACTGCTGTTCATCGGCCCGCTGCCTGCGGATGTCGGGCTCATCCAGATCTTCGCCCTCAGCAGCGCCGCCCTGCTCGCAGCGCACCTGCTTTTGAACCTGGCCGTGACCACCGCCCGCACCGAACGGCAGCGTCGTCGGCACCGCGCGCTCGTCGAACTACTGAGCACACCCCTCCAAGGCCGCCCCGGCACGCACATCATAGATTCCCCTGCACCCGTGGCGTACTGCCTGCCGGGCGCTCGAACCGTCACCGTGCTCTCAGAGGGCCTGGTCACCCTGCTCAGCACGGAACAGCTCGAGGCTGTCATCGCGCACGAGCGCGGCCACCTGCGCCAGCAGCACCACATCGTGCTCGTCGCCTTCGAATCGTGGCGGAGCGCGCTGCCCTGGTTTCCGATCGCCACGCGGGCGCAGGTCGCCGTTTCGTTGCTGGTCGAGATGCTGGCGGATGATCAGAGCCGCCGTTTCACCGATGATGAGATTCTCGCGCAAGCGATCGCGCTGGTCGGTTCAGCAGAGACCGAAGCCATCGTTCGCCGACCGAATGGCCGGGCGACCGCAGTGGCGCTGGCCGACCGCCGTGGCGGCATGACCATCGGAACCGGGTCGGCGTCCGGTCCGGCGACCGAGCCGACGGGCGTATGGTCGCTCGACCCGGTCACCGCGCGAGTGGCCCGGCTCGTGCATCCGGAGTCCCCGCTCAACGTTGCAACGCGAGGATTCATCGTGGGCACAGCCGTCGTGATGCTGGCGATTCCGACGGTGCTGCTGCTGGCTTCCTGAGCACTGGCCTGCACCATCACCGCACAGAAAAACCGGGCCGCCTTCTCGAGAGGGAAGCGACCCGGCCGTGTCTGCTGACGCGTGTCTAGCGCGGAACGCTTAGAACAGCTTCTCTTTGGCCAGCCATGCCTTCGCGATGTCGGCCGACGACTTCTGGTCGACCGTGCTCTGATCGTTCAGCGCGGCCAGTTCAGATGACGTGAGCGCGGCGTCCACCTTGTTGATCACCGACGTGACCTCGGGCGTCGCCGCGGCCTTGTTGATGATCGGAACCACGTTCGACGCCAGGATGAGCCCCTTCGGGTCTTGCAGCACCACGAGGTTGTCTGTGGTGATGGCCGACGACGAGGTGTAGATGTCGGCGACCTGCACCGTGTTGTCGGTCAGCGCCTTGACGGTCAGCGGGCCGCCGGAGTCGCCGATCGGCGTGAAGGCGAGTGTCACGCCGTAGACGCTCTTCGCGCCATCGGGGCCATAGGGTCGCGTCGCGAACTCCTGGTTGGCACCGAGCGTGACGTTCGGCACCTTCGTGAGATCGGCGATGGTCTTCAGCCCGTACTGGTCGGCGAGCGCCTTGGTGACGACGTAGGCGTCTTGGTCGGCGGCCGGAGCCTGGTTCAGCACCTCGAGGTCTGCGGGAACGGCCTTCTGCAACGCCGCGTAGACGTCGTCAGACGTCGTCGCGGTCGCCTTCGGGTCGAGGTACTGCAGCAAGTTGCCGGTATACTCGGGGAACAGCGTGACGGTGCCGTTCTCGACCGACGGCATGTACGCGTCGCGTTGGCCGATGTTGAACTGCCGAGTGACGGTCTGGCCGTTGGCCTCAAGAGCCTGAGCGTAGATCTCGGCGATGATCTCGTTGGAGTAGTACGCCTGCGAGCCGATGACGATGGTGCCTGCATCGGCACTGCCCGAGGCGCTCGAGCCTCCGCCGAGCGGAGTGCTACTCGAGGAACACCCTGCCAGTGCGACTGCCGCACCGACCGCGATAGCGGCGATG
>JAODBB010000164.1 GCA_025463745.1 Subtercola sp. | reverse complement strand
TGGCTTTTACCGCAGAACGAACACTTGAGCAGGTCGGCGCTCTCCCCGATGCGTGCCATGTTCATCCTCCTCGTAAAAACCTGTGACGTCAGCCTAACCCGTGCCGCCGACACTCGTCGCCATTGGTCTAAGGATCGTCATATTCGGCCACGAGTGTTCACCGATGGCGAAGTACTTCGCCAGAGTTCCTTATTCTGGCTTCGCCCGTCCCCGCCGGGCGAACGCGCGCGAACCGACCGCGCGCGACCGCTCGGTTCGCCCCACACAGCGCGAAACGCGGATGCCCAGGTACGAGCATCCGCGTTTCGGATGATGCCGATGAACTTTGCTACTTGACCAGCGCCGGCAGGTTCTTGCGCGAGGTGAGTACCTGATCGATGATGCCGTACTCCACGGCGTCGGCCGCGCTGAGGATGTTGTCGCGGTCGATGTCTTTGTTGACCTGCTCTTGCGTTCGGTTCGAGTGCGCAGCCAGCGTCTCTTCGAGCCAGGTGCGCATACGCAGAATCTCGCGCGCCTGAATCTCGATGTCTGAGGCCTGGCCGCCGCCCTGGCCACCGGTCGAGGGCTGGTGAATCAGGATGCGCGCGTTGGGCAGAGCGAGACGCTTGCCCGGCGTGCCGGCCGCGAGAATCACGGCGGCCGCTGACGCGGCTTGGCCGAGGCACACAGTCTGGATGTTCGGCTTGACGTACTGCATCGTGTCGTAGATCGCCGTCATGGCGGTGAACGAGCCACCGGGTGAGTTGATGTACATCTCGATGTCGCGGTCGGGGTCTTGGCTCTCGAGAACGAGGAGCTGCGCCATCACGTCATCGGCGGAGGCGTCGTCGATCTGCACACCCAAGAAGATGATGCGGTCTTCGAACAGCTTCGCGTACGGGTCTTGGCGCTTGTAGCCGTAAGCCGTGCGCTCTTCGAACGTCGGCAGAATGTAGCGGTTGGAGGGTGTTGTGCCGTTTCCGTAAGGGGAAGCGATCGGCATGCCACCGAAGGTCGGGGTTTCCATCTGGTTGTCTCTGTTCTGTGTGGTGTCGAGGTGTCGAGGCGTCGACTATTTGGCTTCGGAAGGAACGCTATCGGCGACCTCGGTGCCGCCGCCGCCGGCGACGTCGGAGGAGAACTCGCGCACGTAATCGACGAAACCGTATTCGAGCGCCTGCTGAGCGGTGAACCAGTTGTCGCGGTCGCCGTCGATCATGATCTGCTCGGGGGTCTTGCCGGTCTGCTCGGCAGTGAGTTCAGCCATGCGCTGTTTCATGTCGAGAATCAGGTTCGCCTGGGTCTGGATGTCGGCGGACGTACCGCCGAAGCCACCAGACGGCTGGTGAAGAAGAACGCGGGCGTTCGGCGTGATGTACCGCTTGCCCTTGGTGCCCGACGAGAGCAGGAACTGCCCCATCGAGGCGGCCATGCCGATGCCCACGGTGACGATGTCGTTCGAGACGAACTTCATGGTGTCGTAGATCGCCATGCCGGCGGTGATCGAACCACCGGGTGAGTTGATGTAGAGGTAGATGTCGCGCTTCGGGTCTTCTGCTGCAAGTAGCAGAATCTTTGCGCAGATTTCGTTCGCCATGTCGTCACGAACTTCAGTGCCGAGCCAGATGATCCGGTCTTTCAGTAGACGTTCGAAAACACTGTTCGGCATCGCCATATCGGCCATGTGTGTCGCTCCAATTCACTTGCGGTAATTCGAATGTAGTGGAGCGCCCGGGCGGTTATCGCCCTGTTCGCTGGGGGCAGAGTCGGGCGGGATTCGAGCCACACGACTTTCGTCGGAGCTGAGGCGAACTGCGGCGTATATGGGCGAGGTTCGGCTGTGCTCCGACGAAAGTGCTGCGCCGAGTGGGGGTGGATGCCCGCGGGGTGGTCTTGGGCACGAAAAAGGGCCCGGCGAGCATCCGCCGGGCCCTTTTTGGTGTGAATGACTAGTGCGAGTGACCCTCATGGTCGTGACCTTCGTGGTCGTGACCCTCGTGGTCGTCGACGCCCTGCCCATCAGCACTGGCGAAAGGCTGGTCGGCATCCCGCGTCACCGTGGTGAACTCGGAGACGTCGATGACCTTGCCGTTCGAGTCGGTGACAACGGCCTTGTCGAGCACGATCGCGAGCGCCTTGTTGCGGGCGACCTCGCCGACCATGGCCGGAATCTGGCCGTTCTGGTCAAGAACAGATACGAACTCCTGCGGCTCCATACCGTACTGGGCGGCGCTTTGAATGAGGTACTGGCTCAGCTCGTCTTGGCTGACCTTGACGCCCTCTTTCTCCGCGACGATGTCGAGCAGAATCTGGGTCTTGAAGGTGGCGGTGCTCGACTCGGTGACCTCGGCGCGGTGAACGTCGTCTTCGAGGCGGCTCTCATTCTCGAGGTGACGCTGCACCTCGTCTTCGATGAGTTTCGGCGGAACCGGAACGTCGACCAGCGCGAGAAGCGCGTCGAGCGTCTTCTGGCGCGCGTCGGAAACCTGCGAGAACTCCTTCTGGCGACCGACCTGGGTCTTCAGATCGGCCTTGAGCTCGTCGATGGTGTCGAATTCGCTCGAGATCTGAGCGAAGTCATCGTCGGCATCCGGCAGCTCGCGCTCCTTGACCGAGTTGACGGTCACGGTGATGAGCGCGTCTTTGCCGGCGAAGTCGCCGCCGAGCAGCGGTGCCTCGAACGTGGTGGTCTCGCCCGCGGTCAGCGAGTCGATGACACCGTCGAGGCCCTCGAGCAATTCACCCGAGCCGACCTCGTACGAGATGCCGGTGGCGTTATCGACCTCGGCGTCGTCGATCGTCGCGACGAGATCGAGCTGGGCGAAGTCGCCCGTCTTGATGGGGCGGTCGACGGTGACCAGGGTGCCGAAGCGGGTGCGCAGACGCTCGAGTTCAGCGTCGACCTCGTCGTCGGTGACGTCGATCGGGTCGACGGTGACGGGCAGGCCGACGTAGTCGGGCAGCTCGAGGTCGGGACGAACATCCACTTCGATAGCCAGCTCGAGGTCACCCGAGAAGTCTTTCTTGCTCGGCCATTCGACGATGTCGGCCTCGGGGCGGCCCAGCGGGCGCAGCTCCTGCTCGGCGATCGCTGCCCGGTAGAAGCTGTCGAGCCCGTCGTTGACGGCGTGCTCGAGAACGGCCTCTTTGCCGACACGCTGGTCGATCAGGGGCGGTGGCACCTTGCCCTTACGAAAACCGGGAATGTTCACCTGATCGGCGATGTGCGTGTACGCGTGATCAATGCTGGGCTTCAGCTCCTCGGGGGTAACCGAGATGGCGAGCTTCACTCGCGTGGGGCTGAGCTTTTCGACCGTGGTCTTCAAAACAATCTCCTGAAATACTTTTGATCTGTGCAGATGAAATGCGGTGCAAATGAAAGTCGAGCAGTGCAGTCACGTTGCCGGCGAGCCGTAGAGCGTCTGCATGTCGGGGCGACAGGATTCGAACCTGCGACCTCTCGGTCCCAAACCGAGCGCTCTACCAAGCTGAGCTACGCCCCGGGAAATAAACCTCGGCAAGCCTAGCGCACAAGCACTGAGGTGAA
>JAODBB010000195.1 GCA_025463745.1 Subtercola sp. | reverse complement strand
GGCCTGGTCTTCGCCGGCGACTTCGTGCACGGCCGGCTCGACGAGAAACTCGTTGACGAGCTGGGCGACGCCCTTATCGAGCGTGGCCGAGAAGAGCAGTTTCTGGCTCTTTGGCGCCGTCAGGCGAAGAATGCGCTGCACCGGCTCGAGAAAGCCGAGGTCGCACATGTGGTCGGCCTCGTCGAGAACAACGATCTTGACCTGCGAGAGGTCAAGACGACCCTGCTCGACGAGGTCTTCGAGGCGGCCGGGGGTAGCGATGATGATGTCGGTACCACGCTGCAGAGCCGAGACCTGCTTGAACTGCGGCACCCCACCGAAGATCGGCGTGGTGAACAGGCCTACCGAGCGGGCGATGGGCTGCACGGTGCGGTCGATCTGCATCGCGAGCTCACGAGTCGGCGCCAGGATGAGCGCACGAGGCAGCCGACCGGGCTTGCGGCCCTTGGCTCCGTCGTTCTCCATCAGGCGCTCGACGAGAGGAGCACCGAACGCGATCGTCTTGCCGGAGCCGGTCTTGCCGCGGCCGAGCACATCTTTGCCGGCGAGAACGTCGGGAATGGTCGCAGCCTGAATCGGGAACGGGCTCGGAGCACCCATCGCGGCCAGCTGGCGCGTGATGTTGTCGCCGAGACCGAGATCGCCGAACGACATGTCGACTACGTCGCTAGCGGTGGTGACTTCGGCTTCGAGGCGCTCGAGCACAACGTCATCCTGCGGACCGAACCGGCCGGCGGCTACCGCACCAGCGGCCACGGCACCCGCAGCGGCGTAGCCGTTGCCATCGCGCTTCGGGTAGAAGTCGCTGCCGCGTGCGGCACGGTCGGTGTTGGAGTCGCGGCGGTCGTCGAACGAGCGTGCGGGGCGATCTGTGTAGCTCGGGCGATCGGTTCGTGCGCCGCGGTCTGAGCTGCGGTCTGCGCCGCTGCGGTCACCGTAAGACGGGCGGCCCGTGGATGCACCTCGATCGTTACGGTCACCGTATGCCGGGCGCTCGGTGCGAGCGGGCCGGTCGTTGTACGACGGGCGCTCCGTACGAGCAGGGCGGTCGCCGTAAGCGGGGCGCTCCGTACGAGCCGGGCGATCCCCATACGCAGGACGCTCGGTACGAGCCGGGCGATCCCCGTATGACGGACGCTCGCTCGACGCGCTGCGGTCACCGTACGCGGGGCGCTCGGTGCGAGCGGGCCGGTCGTTGTACGAAGGGCGATCCGAGCTGGAGTTGCGGTCACCATGCGACGGGCGGCCCGTGGATGCACTGCGGTCGTTACGGTCACCATATGCTGGGCGTTCCGTGCGAGCGGGGCGGTCACCGTACGAGGGGCGCTCGGAAGACGAATTACGGTCGCCATACGACGGGCGACCACTCGACGCACCACGATCTGACGAACCGTTGCGATCGCCGTACGAGGGGCGCTCTGAACGGCCGGCGCTTGCACCGTACGACGGGCGCTCGCTGCGGCCACCGCGGTCGGAAGACGCATTCCGGTCGCCATACGAAGGGCGGCCGGTCGAGGCGCCGCGGTCGGAAGACGAGTTGCGGTCACCGTACGAGGGACGACCGCTCGACGCGCCACGGTCGGAAGACGAGTTGCGGTCACCGTACGAGGGGCGCCCAGTCGACGCGCCACGATCACCATACGAGGGACGCTCGCCACGGTTGCTGTAGTTGCTCTCGCGAGTCGGGGTCGCCGCTCGCGGCTCCCAGTTGGGACGCTCGCTGCGATTGTTGGGGGCGGCACCGCGGGTAGCACGCTCGTCGGCGTTCCAGCGAGCCTTCTTTGGCGCGGCATCCGCAGCCTTGTAGCCGCGGTGGCCTTCGCTGCGTGAGCCGGAGGCTGCCGAGGCACCCTTAGAGCCTTTGGCTCCGGTGAATTTGTTGCCGCCAGCGGACTTTTTCGAATAATCGGGCATAGTTCTTTCCGGGTTTTTTCATTTGCATGGCAAAGCGGTCAATACATTTACGATTGACATTTGCTGAACCCGGGCAGTCTTTGGCCGGGGCCGTTTCACATACGTGATTGTTCCCGCCCCGCGCTTTCGCACCCCTGCACACGTTCGTGCGGTGCTCTTGCGCTTGTGCACTCTTTGCATCACGCATCCATATTGCGTCATGCCCATCGCACGAAACGAGAAACCGGCCCACCTGACTTACAAACCCATCCGCACACAATGCACGGTGTCAAGAGCCGACCCGCCTACATTACACGATCGGCCCTCGAATAGCACGAACCCGCACCCAAATGGGCGGAGCTGAGCCAAACCTCGGCGAATATGAGCGACGTTTCGCTCAGCTCCGCCCGTTTGTGAACTGCGGCCGATGCCGCGCCGCTGAATCGGCGAATCAGATCGCGATTCCCGGCGCGCGAGCGGGCGCTGGCGTGACGCCACTCGCGTGCCCGACACGCACCTCGTCGCCGCCCTCGACGCTCACACCCTCGCCCGAAGACGGATCGCCGGGGTCGCGCGGAGACGTCGGCCGGGCATCCGCACCGGCCAGCAGCCAGCCCGTGCGAATCGGATTGCGACGCCGCGCAAGAGCAACACCGCACAGCAACAGGCTCACGACCAGAAGCAGGCCCAAGACAACGAGACTCGTCCAGACGGGCCCCGAATCGCCGCCGGTGAGAATCCCTTGCATTCCCGCCACCGCATAACTCATCGGCGAGATCGCGCTGATCACCTGGAACGGACCGGCGAGAATCTGCACAGGGTACAGCCCTGCCGTCGTCGCGATCTGAAGGGCGAAGAGAATCAGCGAGATGATGATGCCCACCCGGCCGAACGCCGTCGTCAAGAACTGGTTGAACGCCATGAACGCCAGCGACACCAACAGAGAGAAGCCGAACGCCGCCGGCAGCGTCGACCAGCCGCCGCCCATGGTGAGGTAGAGGTACAGCATGACGAGCACTACCTGAAGGGCGCCGATACCGGATGCCCGTGCGAAGACCCGTGCCACGAGACGCCCCGTCGACGCAGAACTCGCCAGCACCGCACTCTTGAGCGGCCGGAAGAACAAAAACACGGCGAGCGCCCCGATCCACAGCCCGGCCGG
This sequence comes from Subtercola sp., assembly GCA_025463745.1. Classification (GTDB taxonomy): domain Bacteria; phylum Actinomycetota; class Actinomycetes; order Actinomycetales; family Microbacteriaceae; genus Subtercola. Next base: position 5,392 of record JAODBB010000195.1, on the reverse strand, counting down.
AATCACCAGTATCGCGATGACCTGGCCGATTCCGCTCACGGGGTTCAACGCCGTGACGTTGACCGCGATCGGATCGGCCGCGACCTTCGCCGCCGCGGCAGGGTCGGCGGCGGTGTTGCTGGCCACCGATTCAGCGCCGGTCTGAAGTCCGGTCTGCAACGTCGTGATGCCGGTCGCCAGTTGTGCGGAACCCGCAGCGGACTGCTGCGTTCCGGTCGCCAGCTGCGCGAGACCCGTGGAGAGAGAGGATGCGCCCGAGTCGAGCGCAGCAGAGTTCTCGGAGAGCTGGTTCGCGCCCGAGGAGAGCTGGGAGATGCCCGACTGGAGCTGATCGACGCTCGACGACGTCAACGATGACAACGTCGAACCCGAGGTCGATGCCAGACTCAGGCCGCCGACGAGGAGCTGATACTGCTTAAGGAGCGCGGGATCACTCGCGAGAGCCGAGGCCATCGCCGGGTATGACGAGAGACTCGCCGCCAGCCCGGAAAGGCCCGTGACGCCCTTGGTGTAGTCACTCACCCCGCTCGACAGCTGCGACAGCTGGCCGGTGTTGTCGTTCAGCGTCGAGAGTCCTCCCGCCAGCTGGTCTACGCCGCCGGTGTAGGCGGTGATGCCGGAGCTGAGGCTCGAGGCACCGCTCGCGGCGCTCGATGTGCCGGTCGACAACTGGTTGAGCCCGTCGGTGAGCGCGTTGGCGCCAGTCGCCAGCTGACCCGCGCCGCTTGCGGCGGTCGAGAGCTGGGTTCCGACCGTACCGAGACCGGTGTAGACGCCCGTGAGCACCTGGGCGGTGATGGCTTGGCCGAACCCGGCCTGAACGGCATTGCCGACCGTCGAAGCGACGACGCTCGACAAATAGCCGTGCGAGTTGTCGGTGGCGATGTCGATCGACGCTTGCGTGGGGGTGGGCGTGCCGAGACTGCTGACTTGTTTGGAGAAGTCTTCGGGAATGGTGAGAACGGCGAAGTAGGTGCCGTCGGCAAGGCCCTTGGCGGCGTCGGCCGAATTGGTCACGTGCCAGTCGAACCCGCTCGGGTCGGGGCCGGTGAGCTGCGTCACGAGGCCACGCCCCGCATACACGGTCGACTGCGTGCCGTCGGCTGCCGTCGTGGTGATCAGCTGGTCGTTATTCACGAGAGCTGCCGGAACCTTGTTGATGTTCGTGCTCACGTTCGAGAACGCGCCGGAGAACAAACCGCTGGCGGCCAGTGGAATGGCGATGACGGCGAGCAGTCCGATGGCGAACCAGACTCCGCGTCGACGACGATGAGAGCGGGCCGGCGCCTCGGCGGTGGGTGCCGCGAGTGAGGCCGAGTCGGGCCTGGCAGTCGGGGCAGACGCAGTCGCCTCTGCCGAAGCGGGCAGGGTATCGGGTTTGGCCGCATGTTCTGCGGAGTGCGGTGACGTCATCGCAGGGATCCTTCCTGGCGGGCAGGGTGTGAGAGTTCGAGGGTGCGTACGGGCCGCGGCGCGGGCGACGATTGCGAGGTCGCCGCGTGTTCGTGCGCCACAGGCGTCGAGACGAGCCCGTCGGGCAGCGCAGGAAGCCCGACGACCAGCGTCGTCGCCTCTGGCATCAGCGACACGAGCGCTCGGAGGAAGACGGTTTCGTCTGCCGGTGAACCGGCGTCACCGGTGTCGACGACGATCACATCAGCCCGGTCTGCCAATCCCAGTGCGGTGAAGAAGACAGCCGAGGCCACCGGCGACAGCTCGCCGAGGGTGGTCGATTCGGCGATCTGCCGTTCGCCGGGCACGCCTGCGAGGGCACTGTTGACCGACAAGACCCGCTTGTCGACCTCTGCTTTCGAGACCCACGGTGAGAACCACGGTCTGGCGAGGCTGATCCGTTCGCGCAGGGCGGCATCGACTGTTGTGTCGATATCGGGCCGGGCCGACGACACGTCGACGAGAGACACGCGCCGAGTGATGGCTCCCGACTCCGACGGTACACACAGCGACACGATCTGCAGCTCGCCGTGCTCGGGCAGAAGTCGCCCGGCAAGCGTCGCCCCGAGCAGGCGACGAGAGCTGGTGTCGCCGCCCACGGCGAGCAGGCCGCCGAAGGGCACAGACAGCTCGACCGTGCCTTCGAGGCCCGCGATCGCGAGGTGGTGCGCCGTGATCGCATCGTCGGTGTGCTGCGACGCCCACGTCGTGCTCGAGATGTGCTCGCGCAGCCCCTCGCCCTCGACATCGACGTTCGGCAGAATACGCCCGATGAATTTCGGAAGGCTCCAGGCGTGTCTGCCGAGCATGGTCATGACGGCGGGTATCAACGTCATTCGCACGAGGAACGCGTCGACGAATACACCCACGGCCAGCGCCAGTGCAATCTGTTTGATCGCACCCGTGCCTTCAGGTACGAACGCGAAGAACACGAAGAACATGATGAGCGCGGCCGCAGTCACCACCCTGGCGCCATGCACGAAGCCCACCCGTACTGACCGGCGGGCATCGCCGGACTTCGCCCACTCTTCGCGCATGCCCGACACCAGAAAGACCTGATAGTCCATGGCGAGCCCGAAAAGAATGGCCATCAGCAGAATGGGTAAGAAGCTGAGCAGAGGGCCCGTGGTGTCCATATTGAGCAGACTCCCGCCCCAGCCCCATTGGAAGACCGCAACTGAGATACCGAAGCTCGCACCTACCGACAGCAAGAAGCCGAGGGCCGCAGTGAGCGGCACCGCGACAGAGCGGAACACCATGGCGAGCAGGATGATCGACAGCCCGACGACGAGAATACCGAACGGCAACAGCGCGGCCGTCAGCACATTCGACACATCCACCGCCACTGCCGTGGCACCCGTGACAGCGATCGGCGTGCCCAGGTCTGACGTGATCGTCGCGTTCATATCGCGAATGTCTTGCACGACGACTTTCGTTTCGGGCGAGTCGGGCGCAGCATCGGGAATCACCCGGAAGATCGCCGTGTCGAGAGTCGCGTCGGGCACTCCCTGACTGACATAGGTGACCCCCTTCACCGTGCCGAGCTCGTCTTGGATCTTGGTCAGAACACCTTGAATATCGGTCGACTGGGTGATGTCGGCCACGACGATCAGCGGGCCGTTGTAACCGGGGCCGAAGCCCTTCGCAAGAATGTCGTAGGCCTGGCGGTTGGTCGAGCTGAGTGGTTGCTGGCCCGATGTCGGAAGGTTGAGGTCGAGGCTGAGCGCGGGAATCGAGGCGACGCCGACAATTCCGAGCACCACGATCACGAACACGATCGGCGCCTTCATGACAAGGCCCACCCACCGGGCGCCCATCGATTTGCCGACGGGCTTCTTCGCTTTCTTGCCTCCAGCACCTGGCTCGGCCTGCTGCGTTGTGTCTGCAGCGGGCTCGACCGAGCTCACGGTTTCAGAAGACGGCTGAGTCTCAGAGGTCGTCAGAGCGTCAGAGGTCGCCTGAGTCTCAGAGGTCGTCTGAGCGTGATTGGCCAGGTCGGCCAGCGCCCGGCGCTGCACCCGGGAGCCCTCTTTCGGCGCGAGACGGTGCTTGAACAACCCCATGATCGCGGGCAGCAGCGTCATAGCGATCAGCACAGAGACGAACACGGCGAACGCCGCCGCCACACCCATCACGCTCAAGAACGGAATGCCGACGACCAGCAGTCCGAGCAGGGCGATGATCACCGTGGTTCCGGCGAAAGCCACTGCGCTTCCGGCAGTCGCGACCGCCTGAGCGGCAGACTCCTCCGGTGGTATGCCTTGCGCGAGCTGCGTTCGGTGGCGCGACAGGATGAACAATGCGTAGTCGATTCCAACTGCGAGCCCGATCATCGCCGCCAAGGTCGGCGCAGTACTCGACACTTCGGCGAACGCCGAGACGAGAATCACGGCTCCCAACGACACCCCGACACCGAGGATCGCCGACAGCAGCGGCAACCCGGCCGCCAAGATGGAGCCGAAGGTGAAGAACAACACGATCGCCGCGAAGACGACACCGAGACCCTCGGAGGGGCTTACGGCGACACCGCCCGACTGGAAGATGTCTCCGCCGAACTCGACACGAATGCCGGCGTCTGTCGCCGGAGTCTTCGCCGCCTCGACCTCGGTCACCGTGGTTGCAGGGATGCTCGTGGTCGGCCCATCGAACTGCACGGTGGCGTAGGCGATGGTGCCGTCTTTCGAAATCGCGTTGGCCGCGTACTGCGAGTACGGGTCGATCACCGAGCTGACGTGATCGACTTTCGCAATGGCGTCGGTCGTCGCCATGATGGCCGCCTTGTTCGCGGCATCGTTCACCGTCTGACCATCGGGTACTTCGAAGACGACCTGCGCGCTCGCCCCCGCCGCGGCCGGGAACACGGCCGAGAGCTTGTCGAGGGCCTGCTGCGACTCGGTACCCGGAATCGAGAAGGTATTCACTGTCGACCCGCCGAGCGCAACCCCGCCGCCGAGAATGGCGACGAGAATGATGAACCACGCGACGAGGATCTGCCAGGAATGGCGAAACGAAAAGCGGCCGATACGGTACAGGATCGTTGCCATTGTCGTGGCTCCTAGGCGGTGAGGTTTGGCGAGGCAGGAAGGAAGGGTGCTGCGGGTGCTGCGGGTGCTTCTGCGAGTTCCGCGGGCGCCGGATGCCCGACAACCCTCGAGGGGACGACGAGCTCTGACACCACTTCGATCAGAGCTGATCTCACCTCGTCGACCTCGTCATCGATGTTGCCGACAACCGCGGCGGTTACGAGCACATACGCAGCCCCCGCGAGGCCGACACCCAGCCTGATGCGTTGGCTGATGCTCGGAATCTCGCTGTCGAACGATACCGCAAGTCGCGCGATGTACTCCCTGGCACGTTCGATCGTCGGAATTCCGGCGAGAGACTGCCCCTGGTTGATGATGATGTGCGCTTCGAAACGGTATTCGAGCAGAAAGTCGATGAACTCTTCGACGAACGCCTCCCGCTTCGATTCGTCGGAGAGCCGGTCGACGGAGTCGTGCAACAGACGTTCGATCTTTTCCACTGCCGGGCTCAGCACCGATTCGAGCAGCGCCTCCTTCGAGGCGAAGTGGTACAGAACGCTCGACTTCGAGTACCCGGCGGCATCGGCGATCTGCTGCAGCGAAGCGCCGGCATAACTCGTCTCGACAAAGAGACGTAACGCGACCGCGCGCAGTTCATCTGCGGGGTCGCTTCTCGGCGTCGGAGCGTGGGTCACGGCATCAGAGTAGCTGACCGCTCGGTCAGGATCTGTGCGATCGGTCAGATCGGCGGTGGACTCCCAGTTCTGGGCCACCGGTTCTCAGAGAGGGCTGTCGGCGGATCCCGAATTCCCTGCGGAACCGGCATCTGCGTCACCGCCATCTGCGTCACCGGCATCTGCCGCACCAGCATCGGTGGCACCAGCACCAGCACCAGCTCCCGCGCCGACGGCCGCGCC
>JAODBB010000192.1 GCA_025463745.1 Subtercola sp. | reverse complement strand
GGGGGAGGCGCTGGGTGCCACCCGCGCCGGGAATGAGCCCGATCTTCACTTCGGGCAGCCCGAACTTCGCATTCGCCCCGGCCACGCGCATGGTGCAGGCCATGGCGAGTTCGAGCCCGCCACCCAGCGCGAGGCCTTCGATCGCCGCCACCGAAAGGCGGCCCGGCGCGGCGAGCCGCCCGAGGGTAGAGCGCAGTTTGTCGCCGTACTCGGTGAAGTCGGCGATGTCGATGGTCGCCATGAGCTTGATGTCGGCGCCCGCGGCGAAGAATCCCGCGATGTCGGATGCCACGACCACGACCCGCACGTCTTCAGCTGCGTCGGCGGCATCCAGGGCGGCAGTCAGCCCGTCGACGATGGGGAGCCCCAGTGCATTCGCGGGTGCGCGGTGCAGATCGATTTGGAGAATTCCGGGCGCGACCAAGCTCCACGTGACTGCTTCGGTATCGGTCATGGCTTAGGCCATCGTCAAGCCACCGCTGACAGACAGCGTCTGGCCAGTGATGAAGTCGGTTGCATCCGACGCGAAGAAGACCACGGCGGCCGCGACATCGCTCGGTTGGCCGAGACGCTTCATCGGCACGGCGCGGGTCATGCCCGAGATCACCTTGTCGGCGTCGGCGCCCGAACTGTCGGCGAACTTACGCAGTGCCGGGGTGTCGGTGGGGCCGGGGCAGACGGTGTTCGCGGTCACCCCGTGGGTTGCGACCTCCCGGGCGAGCGTCTTCGTGAACGCGATGGTGCCACCCTTTGCACCCGAATAGACGGCCTCGAGCGACGAGCCGACACGACCGGCATCCGAACCGATATTGATGACTCGGCCCCAACCGCGCTCGATCATTCCGGGAACAATCGCGTGGGTGGTGCGCAGCATGCCGAGAAAGTTCAGGTTGATGATCTTCTCCCAGAATGCTTCGTCGGTGTCGACGAAGTTCATGAAGTCATCCCAGCCCGCGCAGTTCACCAGCACGTCGATCGAGCCGAGACGTTCGCTGACGAGGGTGACGGCTTCGCGTACAGACTCCGTCTTGGTGATGTCGACAGCGACCGCAGTGGCGTCGCCGCCGACCGTCGTGATCTCTGTGGCCGTTCCCTCGGCGGCGTCGAGGTTGAGGTCGGCGACAGCGACGTGGAAACCTGCGGCCGCGAGGGCTATCGAGATTGCCTTGCCGATGCCGGATGCACCGCCGGTGACGAATGCGACTTTGCTCATGCTGTGATCTCCATTGATAGGTCAGGTGGGTGTGGAAAGTGATGAATCAGTGGGCTGCGAGTGTTCCGGTCCAGTCGACCGGGCCGGCCAGAATGGAGTGGCTGGTGAGCTTACGACCGAGAAAGGCCTGGGCTTCGCGTGCTGACTCGATCACCCTGTTCAGGTCGAGCCCGGTGTCGACTCCCATCTCCTCGAACATACTCACCAGGTCTTCGGTCGAGATGTTTCCTGTCGAGCCGGCGGGCACCGGGCATCCGCCGAGTTCGCCGAAGCTCGACTCGAAGCTCGACACGCCGACCTCGAGGGCGGAGTACGCATTGGCCAGCCCCTGGCCGCGGGTGTTGTGAAAGTGAGCGGTGAGCTCGACCCCGGGCAGGCGTTCGAGCGCAGCCGCGAAGAAGTCGGCCACATACGATGGGTTCGCCATGCCGGTGGTGTCGCCGAAACCGATCTCGGTGGCACCGAACTCGGCGAACTGCTCCGCAAGGCCGAGCACGCGGTCAAGGGGGATTCGGCCCTCGTAGGGGCAGCCGAACGAGGTGGCGATGACGGCATCGAGTTTGAGGCCCTCGGCGAGGATGCGCTTGGCCATCACGTTGTCGTCGCTCATGGTCTCGGCGACAGTTCGGTTGATGTTCTTCTTATTGTGCGTCTCAGACGAGCTCACGAAGATGGATGCTTCGTGAAAGTACTCGCGCACCTGGAGGGCATTGTCGAGGCCCTTCGAGTTGGGAATGAGCACCATGAGCGAGACGTCGTCGGGAACGTCGACGTTCTTGAGCACCTCGACGCCGTCTGCCAATTGCGGAAGCACGTCGGGGCGCACGAAGCTCGCGACCTCGATGCGCTTGAAGCCGGCTCGGCCGAGGGAGTCGATCAGACGGATCTTCTCTTCGGTCGGAATGATCTCCGGCTCGTTCTGGAAGCCGTCGCGGGGTCCGACTTCACGAATAGTGACGCTCGACGGTCGTCTGCTCGACATCTTCTTCTCTCCTCTTACTACGCGGTTTGACTAGGCGTGCAGGGCGGCCAGTGCGCCGCCGGCTCGGTCGAGGCCGTCGCGGAATGCCGGGTCGGCGATGGCAGTGAGACGCACAGCGCGCTGCCTCAGGTTCTGGCCGCGCAGGTCTGCGACACCGTGCTCGGTCACGACGAAATCCACATCTGCCCGAGAGGTGGTGACGGTGGTCACCGTCGAGGTGATGGTCGAATGCGATCCCGACCGCGACCGCATCGCGATGATGGAACGCGCACCGGTCGCGCTGGCCGCGCGGGAGAAGTCGGATTGGCCCCCGATGCCTCCGATGTACGTGCCCTTCCGAACCTCCGCGTTCACCTGCCCGGTGAGATCGACCTCGACAGCAGAGTTGATCGACACTAGAGAGCGAAGGCGGCTCAGCGTCGCAGCGGAGTGGGTGTAGCTCGCGGGGCTGAACTGCACGGGCAGCTCGGGTAGGCGATCATAGAAGGCGGCGCTGCCGAGGGCTGCGCCGGTGACGACCAAGCCGGTATCGATCTCTTTGCGCGCACCCGTGATGGTGCCCGAATCGATCAGGGCTGCGACGCCGTCGGAGATCATGCCGGAATGAATACCGAGGTCTGTGTGGCCGCCCAGCTCATCGAGCACCGCGGTCGGCAAAGCGCCGACGCCGATTTGCAGGGTGTCGCCGTTCTCAATGAGGCCCGCGACGTGACGGCCGATGGCGCGTTCTACATCGCTGGGCTCGACGAGCGGCGCCTCCGCCAGCGGGCGGTCGGTCTCGACAAAGGCTGCGAAACGCGACAGGTGGATTCGGGGAGTACCGATGGTAGGTGGCATCCGCCTGTTGATCTCGGCGAGGATGACCCGAGTATGCCCGATGGCATCGGCGACGTAATCGACTCCCACGCCGAGAGAGCAGTAGCCGTCTTCGTCGGGTGCCGACACCTGCACGATGCCGACATCGACCGGAAGCGTGCCGCTGGCGAAGAGAGCCGGGAGGTCGGAATAGTTGACCGGCACCACGTCGAGCAGCCCGGCCTTGCTCAGCACTCGCAGCTCGCCGAGTGCGCCGTACGAGCTGATGCTGAGGTCGGGCGGAAGCTCGCGCGTCAGCCGGGTGTCCCAACTGAGACCCACGAATGCACTCACCGCGCCGATTCGAGACACCTGGTCGAGCAGAGCGTGCACGAGGGGAGTGGGCTCGGCGCTGGCCTGGCTCCACCAGATGCGGTCGCCCGCCCTGATGTGGGCGGTCAGGTCGATCATTCGCTGATCCGCTGAATGAGGGTGGCTGTGCCGAGGCCGCCGCCGCAGCACATCGTGACCAGTCCGAGTTCGACGTCTCTGCGCTCCATCTCGGCGAGAAGGGTGGCGAACAGGCGCGAGCCCGTTGCGCCCACCGGGTGGCCGAGAGCGATCGCGCCGCCATTGACGTTGACGCGGCTCATATCGGGTCGGAGCTCCTGCTCCCAGGCCAGCACAACTGAGCTGAATGCCTCGTTGATCTCGATCAGATCGATGTCGCCGATAGTGAGGTTGTTGCGCTCGAGCAGCTTGCGGGTCGCGGGAATGGGGCCGGTGAGCATGATGATCGGGTCGACCCCGACGGTCGTCTGATCAAGGATGCGCGCACGGATCGTGAGGCCGTGCTTCTCGCTCGCGGCTCGCGAGGCCATCAGCACGCCGGCCGCGCCATCCGTCAGCGGCGACGAGCTGCCTGCGGTCACCGTGCCGTTCTCTGACCGAAAGACCGTTCTGAGCCCACCGAGTGTCTCGAGGCTGGTGCCGGGCCGCACGCTCTGATCGCTCGTGCGCACCTGGCCATCGAGTTCAAACGGAACCATCTCGGCTTCGAACCGGCCAGCCTCGATCGCGGCGGTGGCGAGCGCGTGCGACCGCACGGCAAACGCATCCTGCTGCTCGCGGCTGATGTTCCAGCGTTCGGCGATGAGTTCCGCGCTCTCGCCCTGCGGCACCATGTCATAGAGATCAAGGAGCGGCTGCGGCCAGGCCTTGCCGTAGAGCTCTTCGATCTTCGCGACGGAGTTCATGGGTACATGCGTCATGCTCTCGACACCGCCGGCGATGACGAGTTCGTGCATACCGGATGCCACGAAAGCGGCAGCCATCGCGACGGAGGTCTGGGCTGATCCGCAGCGTCGGTCGACCACGGTCGCCGGCACTTCCGGCGGGTAGCCCGCTTGAAGCCAGGCGTTGCGGCCGACGTTGCGCGACTGTTCGCCGAACGGGGCGGTGCAGCCGATGATCAGGTCTTCGATCATGTCGGGAGCGAGCCCGCTTCGCGACAGCAGCTCTGTGTACACGGCGCCGAGCATCACGTTGGGATGCGTGTCGCGGTACCAGCCCTTCTCGGGGTTGGCGCGACCCATCGGAGTGCGCACCGCTTCGGCGATGAGCGCCTCGCGACCGTTAGCGATGAAGGGATTGTTGAGTGTGCGCGCCATCAGATGACCGTCCCTCCGTCGACCGGCAAGACCTGGCCGGTGATGTAGCTTGCCGCATCGGATGCGAAGAAGACGAAGGTGCCGGCGATCTCCGCCGGTTCCGCCCAGCGGCCGAGGGGGATGCGCGCGAGTGTCTGCGCGGCGAACTTCTCGTTCTCGCGTACGTTCGCCGTCATGGCGGTGGCGGCGAGTGGCGCGATCGCGTTGACGGTGATCGCCTTGCGGGCCAGCTCCCGGGCGAGCGACTTCGTCAACCCGATGATCCCCGCCTTCGCGGCGCCGTAGTTCGCCTGCCCGATCGTGCCGGTGAGCCCGGCAGCCGAGGTGACGTTGATGATGCGCCCCGTGCCATCGGTCGGCAGGTAGGGCAGGGCCGCGTCGCTGCAGACGAAGCTGCCGACGAGGTGAATGTCGATGATGCGGCGAAACGTCTCCTGATCCATCTTGCCGAACATCGCCGGGGCGATGGCGCCGGCGTTGTTCACCAGAATGTTCAGGGTTCCGCCCGCGAGAGCGGCGGCCCGGCGTGCAGCTTCTGCGGCGCCCTCGGCATCACGCACGTCGAAGGCGAACGACTCGGCCGTGAACCCTTCAGCGGTGATCGATGCAGCAACGGATGCCGCGGCGTCGGCGTTCACGTCGGTGACGAGTACCGCGGCCCCCGCCCTGGCGAAAGCGCTCGCCACAGCGCCGCCGATACCACCCCCGGCCCCAGTGACGAGGGCGGAACGGCCATCCAATATACCGGCCATCAGTAGCTCCTCGGCAGACCGAGCACGTGCTCGCCGATGTAGTTGAGCACCATCTCCTGGCTCAGCGGGGCGATCTTGAGCAGTCGCGCCTCGCGGAAGTAGCGGGCGACGTGGTACTCCTCTGAGTAGCCCATTCCGCCGTGTACCTGCAGGGCGCGGTCGGCCGCGTCGAAGCCGGCCTCGGCGCAGAGGTACTTGGCCATGTTCGCTTCGCGTGCGCACGGCAGGCCGTTGTCGTAGAGCCAGGTGGCCTTGCGGAGCATGAGCTCCGCAGCATCCAATTTGGCGAGAGAATCGGCGAGCGGAAACTGCAGGCCCTGGTTCATGCCGATCGGGCGACCGAAGACGTGACGGTCGTTGCCGTACTTCACCGCGCGGCGCAATGCGGCACGGCCCAGGCCGAGTGCTTCTGCCGCGACGAGCATGCGCTCGGGGTTGAGGCCGTCGAGGATGTAGCGGAAGCCCTTGCCCTCTTCGCCGATGCGATCTTCGACGGGAATGTGCAGGTCGTCGATGAAGAGCTCGTTCGAGCTCACTGCGTTACGGCCCATCTTGCGAATCGGGCGCACGTCGATGTTCGCCCGATTGAGGTCGGTGAAGAAGAGGGTGAGGCCGTCGGTCTTTTTGGCGGAGTCTTCGAATTTGGTGGTGCGCGTGAGCAGGAGGATCTTCTCCGACTCCATCGCCTTCGAGATCCACACTTTCTTGCCGTTGACGACGTAGTGGTCGCCGTCGCGCTTGGCGAAGGTGGTGATTCGGGTCGTGTCGAGCCCGGCGTCGGGTTCTGTCACGCCGAAGCAGACGTGCAGGTCGCCGTTGACAATGCGGGGAAGGTTCTGCTGCTTCATCTCCTCCGACCCGTGCACGATCACCGGGTGCATGCCGAAGATCGAGAGGTGGATCGAGCTCGCGGCATTCATGCCGCCGCCGGATGCCGAGACCGCTTCGAGGATCAGGGATGCCTCGGTGATACCGAATCCGTGACCGCCGTACGCCTCCGGGGTGGTGATGCCCAGCCAGCCGCCTTCAGCCAGAGCGTTGTAGAACTCCGTCGGAAATTCGTGCGCGTGGTCTTTGTTCAGCCAGTACTCGTCGTCGAAGCGGCTGGCGAGCTCGGTGACGGCATCGTAGATGGTCTGTTGGTCTTCAGACAGGGTGAAATCCACGATGACTCCGTTCGTTGTTGGACTAACCATATCAAAGGCCAGACCATTTAGGGAACGTTATGCCGCAGACAGCTCCAACGCTTGAGCAATACGCTCGTTCCACACTGCCGGGGCGCCGAAGAGGGCGACGTTCAGTTTCGCGCGCTTGTAGAGCAACTGCAGGTCGTGCTCCCACGTATAGCCGATGGCACCGTGCATCGTGAGGGTCGAGTCGGCCGTGTCAGATCCGGCGCGCGTCGCCTGGGCTTTCGCTGCCGCAGCGTGCAATGCGGCGTCGGGCAGGCGCTCGTCGACCGATGCCGCGGCGTAGTACACGATCGATCGCGACGCCTCCTCGGCCACGAGCACGGTGGCCGCCGCGTGCTTCATCGCCTGGAACGATCCGATCAGCTGGCCGTACTGGGAGCGCTGCTTGCTGTACTCGACCGAGAGCTGCAGCATGCGAGTAGACGCTCCCAGTGAGTCGGCAGCGGTCAGCACCGCGGCTCGAAGTGCTGCCTCCGCGAGAAAAGTGGCGGCGTCTGCTTCGAGCCGGGTGGCTTCTGCCGCCTCGAGAGTGACCGTCGCGGTTGTGCGGCTGCGATCGAGCAGCGCGGTCGGGGTGATCGTCGCGCTCGAGCTGTCGACCAGATAGAGACCGGCGTCGGTGGGGATGACCAGCAGCGCCGCGCGATCGGCGCCGAGCACGGCGCTCGCCGTTCCGGTGACGCGGTTGCCCGTCACGGTGAAGCGCGCAGACGTGTCGGGCGGCCCGTCGGCGCTGACAACGAGTGCGGCGAAGCGGCCCTCTTCGATCACTGTCACGGCAGTCTTGGCGTCGAGCGCGGGCAGTGCGAGAACCGACGCGAACCAGGCGGATGACGGTGCTGCATCGCGGGCGAAGGTCTCGGCCGCGATGGCCAGCTCGAGAAGCCCCCCACCGGCTCCGCCGCTGTCTTCTGCCGTTCCGACGGCCAGCCAGCCTTCCTCTGCGAGCGCCGTCTCGAATTCGGTCGGATCGCCCGAATCGAGCCATCCGCGTACGCGGGGAGGCGTGGCGACCTTTTCGATCCATCCGCTCAGAGAATCGCGGAACATTTCCTGCTCGGGTTCCAGTGCCCAGCGCATGCCCTGCTCCTTTGTCGACGTCGACTGCAATATTGTTAGGGTTTCACGGTCATGTAGGTTTTTTTGACAATGGTAACTTAGGTCTGACCATTAGGCCATAAACGGAATGCAGATATCCATGACAGATGATGGTGGCACCAAGAGCAGATCATCGATCCGGTTGTCGCCGATGAAGGTGCCGAAGGCCTCCGACGTTCTGGCCAACGAGCTGCGTGAGCGCATTCTCACCGGCGA
>JAODBB010000143.1 GCA_025463745.1 Subtercola sp. | reverse complement strand
GGTCGATGTGCGATTTGAGGTCGGCACCCGCGCAGAACGACTTGTCGCCCGCGCCGGTGAGAATGGCGATCCTGGTGTCGGGGTCGGTGCTGAAGTCGTTCCAGGCCTCGAACAGCAGGTCGTCGGTTTCGCGGTCGATCGCGTTGTGCACCTCCGGCCGATTGAGAGTGATGTACGCGATCTGGTCGCGCTTCTCGTACAAGACCTTGCTCATGGCTTTCCCATCTTCAGCTGCTCTCCCGACCGGCGTGGTGCCGGGCGATGACAAGTTTCATGATCTGCGCGGTGCCGTCACCGATCTGCAGGCCGAGCACATCGCGCAGCCGCTGCTCGTACGGCAGCTCACTCGAGTACCCGCCGTGACCGTTGGTGAGCAGGCAGGTCTGCACGACCTCGAACGCGAGTTTCGGCGCCCACCATTTGCACATCGCCGCCTGCTCGGTGTGCGGCAGACCATTGTCTTTCAGCCACAGGGTTTCGAGGCACATCAGCCGGCAGGCGTGCAGGAGGGCTTCGGATTCCGCGAGGGGAAACGAGACGCCCTGGTGCGACGTGAGCGGCTTGCCGAAACTCGTGCGCGCTGCGGCGGCCACCCACGTCTCTTCGAGCGAGATCCGCGCAACGGCAAGACACTGCAGGCCGATCAGTGCGCGGCTGTAGTCGAAACCCTGCATCACCTGCATGAAGCCCCGATCCACGTCGCCGAGCAGGTGGTTCGCTGGAATGCGCACTTTGTCGAAGTGGAGCGTGCCGCGGCCGGCCGAACGACCGCCGACGTCGTCCCACTCGGTTGCCGTGATTCCCGGTAGATCGGTCGGCACCAGGAATGCGCTGATTCCTTTCGCCTTGCTGTCGGGGGCTCCCGTGCGAGCCCACACGACAGCGAAGGCCGCTTGCTTTGCGAACGTCACGGAGTTCTTCTCGCCGCTCAGAACCCATTCAGCACCGTCGAGCCGGGCGCGCATGACGAGGGTGCCGGCATCCGAACCTGCCTCCGGCTCGGTCAGTGCGATCGCCGGCAGTAACTCGCCGGCGATCATTCCGGCCAGCCAGGGCGTCGCTATCGCCGGATCGGAGTAACGGGCCACGATCGTTCCGGCCAGCGCCATCGTCACGCAGAGCTGCCCGATGTTGTAGTCCGATTCTGAGAGCGCCTCGATGATGAGCCCAGCACTCACAGAGTCGAGCCCGAGGCCTCCGAACTCCTCGGGCAGCTCGATGCCGAAGAACCCCATCCGGCCCATCTCGCGCAGGGTTTCTCTGTCGAACGCGCCTTCACGTTCACGTTGCTTGTAGAACGGAGCCAGGCGCCTGACGCCGAACTCGCGCGCGCTGTCGGCAAGTTCTTGCTGATCCGCTGACGGTGTGAACCCGAACCCGACCATTCCAGTACGTCTCCCTTGACACTTTGGTCCAACAATACGATCATTATTTAGCGGCGTCAAACAGTACATCGACGCACGCGTGGCCGCTGGCGAAGGAGCCGCGCAGCGCGACGGATTTTCGTTCACAACGATCAAAGGAGATCTCTATGTGGCTGTATTCAGAAATCATGACGCTCGGCGACATCCCGCGCCACTATGCCCGCACGACGCCTGACGCCCCGGCCATCATCGATGCCACCGGTGCCCAATCGTTCGCCGAGCTCGATGCCGCGTCGAACCGGGTTGCCAACGCACTGCTGGCACTCGGGTTGTCACCGGGGGACCGTGTCGCCTTCCTCGGAAAGAACACCGCGCGGTATTTCGAGACCCTGTTCGGCGTGAACAAGGCGGATGCGGCACTGCTCCCGCTCAATTGGCGCCTGGCGGCGCCAGAACTCTCTGGTGTGCTCGTCGACGCAGCGCCCGCCTTTCTCATCGCCGACCGCGAGTACGAGGAGCTCGCTGCCGCTGTCGTGCGAGAGAGCGGACTGGATTGCCGTGTCATCGGGTACGACTCCGAGAAACCCGGGCACGCAGAACTCGACGCGTTGATGAGTGCTGCGAGCAGCGAAGACCCGGCGCTCGAGGTCGACCCGTGGTCGACGTCGGTGCTCATGTACACGTCGGGTACGACCGGTATTCCGAAGGGCGTGAAGCTCTCGCACCAGGGCTACCTCTATCTGCGGCTCTGCGAGCACCTCGAACCGTCGTTCGACTACAGCGCCAGCGACATCATGCTCACCGTCATGCCGCTCTTCCATGCCATGGGGGTCGGGCTGTCGCTGCAGGCGATCTACAACGGTGCTGCGATCGCCGTGTACTCGATGCCCGACCCGGGCACGCTGATCAAGCTGATCAAACGGGACCGGCCGACGCTGCTGCCGATCGTTCCCACGGTCATCCAGATGCTGCTGGATCACCCCGACGCAAGCACAGCCGACTACTCGTCGGTGCGGCTCGTCGTCTATGCGGGGTCATCGATCAGCCCCTACACCCTGCAGCGGGCGATCACCGAGATGGGCTGCGACTTTCTGCAGTTCTACGGCGGCACAGAGACAGGCGCGGGCGTGACATTCTTGCGACCGGCCGATCACAAGCTCGATGACAAGACGCTGCTCAAGTCGTGCGGCAGCCCTCTGCCGCTCATCGAGATCAGAATCACCGATGCAGAGGGCAACGAGGTTGCTCCGGGAGAGGTCGGCGAATTTCTCATCCGTTCGCCCTCGCTCACGACCGGTTACTATAACAAGCCCGAGGTCACCGCCGCGGCTTTTCAGCACGGGTGGTACCACTCCGGCGATGCGGGCTATCGCGATTCCAACGGCTACCTCTATATGGTCGACCGTGTCAAAGACATGATCGTCAGCGGCGGAGAGAACGTGTACTCGACCGAGGTCGAGAACGCGCTGCAGCAGCTTTCCGGCGTGAAGCTCAGCGCTGCGGTCGGCGCTCCCGACGAGAAGTGGGGTGAGCGCGTCGTTGCGTTCATCGTCGCCGATCCCGGCGCCGGTCTCACCGCAGAGGGCGTCATCGCGCACTGCCGAACGCTGATCGCTGGGTACAAGGTGCCGAAGCAGGTCGAATTCGTCGACTCGCTGCCCATGACGGCGAGCGGAAAGGTGATGAAGCACCAGCTCGCGTCGCAGTTCACGAAGGTGCTGGCGTGACACTGCTTTGCGCGAAGGTGCCGGGGTGACGGTGCTTGCCGAGAAGTGAGGTGTGAGAAGTGGGTGCCTAGCGGCCGGTGAACGTCGCCGGTCGCTTCTGCACGAAAGCTGTCAGGCCTTCGCGCGCGTCGGCCGTCGCGGCCATCTTGGCGAGGCTCTGCGCTTCGTCTTCGAGTGTCGCCTCGAACGGAAGGCTCAACGCCCTGCTCACGAGTCGGCGCACCTCACCGTAGGCGCGCGTCGGGCCGGCGGCGAGACGCCGAGC
>JAODBB010000128.1 GCA_025463745.1 Subtercola sp. | reverse complement strand
CCTGGTCATTGCCTCCCACAGCAACAGCCTCCTTGCCTTGGTAACCCGAGAGAAGCTGGATGACCTGCTGACGAACGCGGTTCAGGTCGGCGCCGAGCTTCACGAGAACCTGGGCGGCGACGCCCTCACCCTCGCGAATGAGACCGAGCAGAATGTGCTCGGTACCGATGTAGTTGTGGCCGAGCTGCAGAGCCTCACGAAGTGAGAGCTCGAGCACCTTCTTGGCCCGCGGCGTGAACGGGATGTGACCCGTCGGCTGCTGCTGGCCCTGGCCGATGATGTCTTGCACCTGCTCGCGCACAGCGTCGAGCGAGATGCCGAGGGATTCGAGAGCCTTGGCGGCCACGCCCTCACCTTCGTGGATGAGCCCGAGCAGAATGTGCTCGGTACCGATGTAGTTGTGGTTGAGCATCTTGGCCTCTTCTTGGGCCAAAACGACGACGCGACGGGCTCGGTCTGTGAATCTCTCAAACATGCGTACTCCTTGGGTACCGGGGCAGAGACGGTATCCGGTACATAAAGGTTAACGATCCGTCGCCGCGAACGTGGCCCTGTTCGCCCTAGGCATACAGATCGCCGTCAGCGGGGAGGGGCGTTCGCCCTCGACTCACACCTCAGAGAACCGGTATGTCGAACGCACAAGGTACTCGTCGCTGCTCGTGAGCCCTGACCGCAGGCCCGAGTCGCCGATGGCGAGGGCGATATTCACCCAGCTCTGCAGACCGTCGGCATCGGGTACGCGGCCCAGGTACTGCTGGTACATGAGCGATACGCGCTCGCTGATGGTCTCGTGCGAGTCCCAGAACTGCGCAATCACCCAGTCGCGGCCGTGCCGAGCGACGAGATCGGCCCAGAACGACCAGTCCGATGAGGCTCCGGTGCGGTGCAACAGGGTGCTGTAGAGCGCCTTCGCGAACGAGATATTCGTTCCGCCATGCGCCAAGAAGTACTCCTGCGACGCATAGAGAGAGGTCTCGATCTGATCCGTGGTGATGGCACCGGCTCTCATCGCATTCAGCCAGTTGAGACGGCCGGCAGGTTCCGACGGGCGGCCGAGGATGCTCTGATAGGCCGCATCGATACGAATCAGCCGATACTCATCACTGTTAACGAATCCCGCGGTGATCGAGCTCGGATCAGCCCCGTTGTACAGAGCCAGAACCCAGCCCGATGCCTCGCCGACCGAAGGCGTGCGGTTCAGAAAGTCGGTGTACAGCGCATTGACGATGGCGTTGCCGACTTGTGCGTACTGGTCATCGAGCCCGGGGATCGGCGTGATCAGCTTGCTGATGATCACATTCTCGGCGACGCTCGTGTTGGGCGCCAACACGTAGATCTGCGAGTTCGACTGCGGTGAATGGCCCGCCAATCCACTGTTGAAGGCGAACGTCACATAGCTCGTGTATGTGCCGTCGTTCGGGTACAGCGCATACGAGATGTAGTTGCCGTCGGCATCTGGGCGGATTACTGCAACCCTGAGCCAATTGTTTTCCTGAGCCGGGTTTTTAATGTCGATGGTCACGACTGTCTGTGCGGGGTCGGGTGCCTGGCTGCATCCTTCGCAGGTGACCACTCCCTGCACGATAGCGGTGGGGCTCAGCGCCCAGTAAGCCTGAGCGGCTTGGCCGTCTGAAACCGACACCGCGTTACCGTAGGGGTTGCTGATCGACGAATCCCACCACTGAACCGACTCCGAGCCGGAGGCCGGATCGTGGAACACCAGCCAATAATCTGCTGCCGCGAGGTCGGGGATGGTGTAACTGCCGTCGCTGCCTGTCGTGACCTGGCTGAGGAACTTGACATCACCATTGTCGTCGTACAAAACGGCAGTCGCTTCGACGCCTTCTTCGGGCTGACCGCTTTGCGCCGACGACACGACGCCCGAAATGCTCGCTGTGCTGGTCGGCGCGACCTTACCCTGCCGAGACAGATTCTGTGCAGACGACTGAGGTGTCGGCAGCTCAAGAGGATGCGTCTCAGGAACAATCGTTTCAGTGAACCCCGATCCGACCGGGCCAACCGGGCCGGGGGCTGGCAGGGACTCCCCGATTGAGGCCACCGGCTCGGCGGCCGAGGCCGGTGCAGCCACGAGGCCCACACCGAGAATCACAGCAACCGCTGCCCCGCCGGCGATGAAGGTAGATCGAAGCCGCCCGTCGCGACGCGCGCGCACAGGAGTAGCCGGTCGTGATGTGTTCATGGTTCTCCTCAGAGCGCCGCCGCGAAGCGCCGCACGGCCTACTGTTCGCTGAAGCGGTACTGCGAACGGATGAAGTACTCGTCGCTGCTGGTGAATGCTGAACGAAGGCCCGAGTCGCCGATACTCAGTGCGACATTCACCCAGCTCTGCAATCCGGCGGCGTCGGGGCTACGGCCGAGATACGTGCTGTACATCGCCGAAACGCGTTCGCTGATGGTCTCATTGGCATCCCAGTACTGGGCGATGACCCAGGCACGGCCGTGCTGCTTCACCAGGTTCGCCCAGAAGGCGTAGTCGGCCGATGATCCGTCGCGGTGCAGCAGCGCGTTGTACAGCGACTTCACGAAGAGTGTGTCGGTGTTGCCGTGCTGCAGGTAGTACTCGGTCGACGCGTACAGCGAGGTCTCGATGTCGTCGGTCGTGATGCCCCCCGACTTCATCGCGTTCAGCCAGTTGATCCGGCCTGCCTGCTCAGAGGCACGACCGAGAACCGTCTGATAGGCCGCATCGATGCGGATGAGCCGGTATTCGTCACTGCCGACGAACCCGTCTGAGACAACGCTGGGGTTGGCGCCCTGCTGAATCTGGCCGCCCCACCACGACACGTCGGATGAGCTCGGCAGGCGGGTCAGGAAGTCGTAATACAGTGCGTTCACGTCGGAGTTGACGGCGGGATCGATGCCACCGACCGACGAGATGTGCAATGCCTCGATGACGTCATTCGTGGTCACGGCGTTGGCGTCGACCGCGTACGGCGTGCCGTATGACCACTCGCTGAACTTCAGCGGGGTGGCACCGGAGTACAACACGAAAGTGACGTAGTTGCTATCGGCGAAGACGGAGTCTGACGTGAAGCTTCCGTCGGCACCCGGGGCGCCGTGAGCGACGAACGTGTAGCTGTTGGGATCGGTCGGCGTGGGGTCGGAGATGCCGATGTAGATGGTGGTGGTCGCCGGGTCTGGAGCCGAGGCACAGGTTGTGCATGTGACGTGCCCGGTGACGTAACCGGTCGGAACGAGCATCCAATCGGCGACTTCCTGCTGCCCTGCTTCGAGATCGACAGCTATCCCGTCCTGCTCGGTGCGGGTCGCGCCGTACCACTGGTAGGAGGGATGCACGGGATCGGTCGAATCGATGAACTCGACGTAGTAGGTGCCGATCGGGAGGCCCAGAATCGAGTACTTGCCGTCGGCGTCGGTCGTGCCGGTGCCTTCGATGGTGCCGTTGTTGTCGGCATCGACGCTGTAGGCGACGACCTCGACTCCATCAGCCGGTTGCTGGCTCTGGTTGGTGACCACACCCGCGAAACTCGCGGTATCCGCATCCGCATGGGCGTCCTGCGGTGCGTTTCGCTGGACGCTGCTGCCCGCAGGAGGAGTCTGGTCTGAGGGAACGACGATGTGATCGTGCGGAGGAGTCACAATCGTGGGCGGTACGAGTGGCTGCACCGGGGTCAACCCCGTGGGCAGTGACGAATCGGAGGCGGCTGCCGATGCGGGCGAGGCCGTCGCGGCGAAAGAGGGCGCCGCGGAAACGGCCGATGCCATGACAACGGCCACGGCCGCGACCCCGGCAACGATTCGCGCGCGCGAAAATGCCGTCTTGGATCCTGTTTTCACATTTCCCCCATTACACGTGTGACCTTCATCGGCCCCGATCGTCTGCACAACGTATCAGACGTCAATGAATCAGTTGTGACGCACCTGTGGGTTCAGTACTACTCTGAGAGGCCTCACACAGGTCATCCCTGTAGCACTCCGACAATCAGAACAGCGGCGTGCCTTCGAACCGCGACTGGCCCCAGCCGAGAATCGGAAATCCGACGAACGGAAACAGCCACAGCCCGAAGATGCCGAACAGGGTTCCCTTGCCGAAAGCGGCCGCGATATCGAGCATGATCACGAGATACACCACGATATTCACCAGCGGGATGATGAACAGCAGCAGCCACCAACCCGACCGCCCCGTGATCTTGATCAGCGTGTAGAGGTTGTAGATGGGAATGATCGCGGCCCAGCCGTGACGCCCGGCCTTCCGGAACGTGATCCACATGCCGACGATGGTGAGGATGCCGAGCAGAAACCCGATCACCTGCACGGCCGTCTGGGCGCCCCCGTTCGAGGCAACCTGATCGGCCAGAACAAGGTGATCGACCAGAACGATGACATGATGACTCTGCACGATTCCTCACAATACCGGAGTGCCGCATCACCATTTCGCTCGCTGTAAACGTAGTGGAGAATGCCGATTTCCCGTTCCGGGTGTTCGGCCATAGGCTTGGCCGATTCACAGACGAATCAGCACCATCGGGGGGGGCACCACACGTGAAGTCAGGTCCGCGCGCACTGCGCATTCTTTTAACCGCAACACTCACACTCGGAATGACCGGACTCGCGCTCGGGCTCGCCTCGTCGGCGTCGGCGAACACCGACTTTCCGTCGAGCATTCCTTCGACATCCATTCCCGGTCACGAAGTCGACACGGGCGTCATCGTGCTGCAGCTCGATCCCTCGCAGGCCGGGCTCACTGCTGCGGTGCTGACTCCCGATCCGGCAGACACCACCGGCGGCGCCTCGCAGATCGGCGTGATCGGCTCCGACGGATCTGTCTCGATCCGGGACTTCGCCGGCCCCGCAGCGGTCTATCTCAAGACAGCGGATGGGCAGGTTCACGAACTCGGCGGCGCTCCGCTGCCTGGCACGATCGTGCACCGCCAGGCCGCAGCCGTCTACCGCGCCCAGACCGTCGAGTACACGTACTCCTCGGCCGACGACACGTTCACGCTCGTGGGCGCGACCCCGAGCATCCTGCCCGCGGCAACGCAGCAGGAGGCCGAAACACAGATTCCTGTCACGCACTACACGACCAGCCCCACGACCTTCGTGCTCGGCCAGCCCGTGACGCTTCAGTTCTCGTCGCTCAGCCCGAACGGCATCGGCGACCCGAACTACGGCACCACGGTCACGAATTACGGCTACGCGTTCGGGCCGCCCGCGGACTTCGGGCCCGGAACGATCGTGAACGGAGGCTACGCGATCGGTGTTCCGGCCGAATACACCACCGGCGGTCACGCGGTCGTCTCGTACGACGCGTACGGTCGGCTCGTCACGATCACGACGATCGGCACAGCGCCCGTGAACCCCGGCGCACCGACCCTCGCAGACCACCTTCAAGACTCCGGTACTGTGCGGCTCAACTTCGGGCCAGACCTCGCGGGCATGACCGTGACGCTGACCGCATCCGATCCAACGGTTCCCGGCACCTTCGCCGTGGTCAGCAACCAGGTTGATGCCAACGGCTACGTGATTCTGACCGACTACGCCGGCTTCGCCGATGTCGACTTCACGCTGCCGGCCCCAACGCCGTCGAGCGCGACGCCGTCGATCGCCGCGCAGAACGCGGCACCGTCATCGTTCCGCTACGACATCGGGATTTATCGAGCCCAGTCGGTGATCTACGACTACGCTCCCGACTCGAACGGACCACGTTACATCCGACCGGAAGGAGTGCCTACTGCCGTCATTCCCGCAACGGGCACAGAGGCTGAGAGCCTGACGCCCGTTGCAACGTCGACCATATCGCCGACGACGTGGCAGCCGGGCTCTGACCTCCCCTTGCATTTCACAGATGTCACGCCGACCGGCGTCGGCTATCCATTTGACACTCTGACTGTGCAGAACGTGGTCTACAGCGCGCCCACTCCGCTCGGATCGACGCCTATCTACCTGATGAACCTCGAAGACGGTACTGGTTTCTCGTATTCGGTGACCGTTCCGGGAGCTTTCACCGGCGGCGGGCACGTCTTCGCTTCATTCGACGACTTTGGTCGTCTGGTGAGCGTCGACCCGCTCGACCAAGTGACGCCGACGACCCCGACGACGACGGAGGCAACGGCGGCAGCCAGCGCGTCGCTAGCCAACACCGGCCAGAACGACCTGGTTCCTGCCGGAATCGCCGCGCTCGTGCTGTTCGGCGCAGGCACCACAGTGCTTGCGGTCTCGTACCGCCGCCGGGCATCCGGTGGTCGTAACTGATCGCCGACAAGCTGACCGAGCGGCGAGCGCGCCGCTGAGAATCGTAGAAGCCCCGGAGCCCGTTCACACTGACGGCCCCGGGGCTTCTACGATTGCAGCATGAGCAACCTCGAGCGCGATCCCGCCGAAGTCACCGAGTGTTCGAACGGCGTGCCGGCCGGCACGACGACGCTGCTTTCCGACGGCACGGTAGGAGCCGAACCGGCGCTCGAGATCATCGAGCCGCGAGAGGTTCCCCTCGGCGGCCTGCGCGCCATGACGGTGCGCCGCACACTGCCGAGCAAGGCCCGCAGCATGATCGGCGCCTGGTGTTTTCTCGATCACTACGGGCCGGAGACGGTCTCGCAGACCGGCGGCATGCATGTTCCGCCGCATCCCCACACCGGGCTGCAGACCGTGTCGTGGCTGTTCGAAGGCGAAATCGAGCACCGCGACAGCGTCGGCAGCCACGCCTACGTACGGCCAGGCGAGCTCAACCTGATGACGGCGGGCCGCGGCATCAGCCACTCCGAGGTGTCGACGCCCGACACGACCACGCTGCACGGCGCCCAGCTCTGGGTCGCCCTGCCCGACGCAGACCGCCACATGCTGCCCTCATTCGAGAGCCACGTGTCGAAGAAAGTGAGCATCGGCGCTGCGGAGGTTCAGGTGTTCATGGGCACGCTCGGCGGGGTCGCGGCCGAAGCGCTGACGTTCAGTCCGCTCGTCGCCGCGCAGCTCGATTTGCCGCCCGGCGGCACCGTAACCCTTGAGGTGTCAGCGCAGTTCGAGCATGGGGTGTTGGTCGATTCCGGTCGGGTGAGCATCCTGAACCGCATCGTCGAGAGCCACGAGCTGGCGTATCTGGCTCCCGGATGCCCGACCCTCACCATCACGGCCGGCGATGCCCCCGTGCGACTGCTGCTCATCGGTGGCGAGCCTCTGGGCGAGAAGATCCTGATGTGGTGGAACTTCGTCGGCCGCAGCCACGAAGAGGTCGTCGCCTACCGCGCGGCTTGGCAGGCCGAGGCCCTGGGCATCGACGCCCCACCGCCCGGAACCGAGGGCTTCTTCGTGCCGACCCTGCCCGGCACGACTCACGACCACGAGGGCGGCCCGCTCCCGGCTCCCGCCCTCCCGTCCGTGCGCCTCAAGCCCCGCCTATAGATCCGGCTCGACGTTCGCGCCGGGAGGTTCACTTCGACGGTAGCGCGGCGACGGCCTGCTCAGAGCGACGATTGGGAGCCAAAAACAGTGCCCTACTGCAGGCCCGAGGTCAGGCGGGCGAGGTTGTCGAGGATGGTGGAGCGCAAGGGCTGCTTCTCCCACTCGTCGAGGGTGAGTTCGCGGCTCTGCGCTCGATAGCCGTCTTCGACCACCCGCAGGTCACGCACGAAGCTGGCGCCGCGCACCATCATCGAAACCTCCATGTTGAGGCTGAACGACCGGATGTCCATGTTGCTCGAGCCGATCACCGCGACGTCGTCGTCGATGGTGAAGTGCTTGGCGTGCAAGATGTACGGTTTGCGGTACATCCAGATCTGCACACCTGCCCGGAGCAAAGCCTCGTAGTACGACCGCTGGGCGTGGTAGACGAGAGCCTGGTCACCGATCTCCGAGACGAAGAGCTGCACCTCGACACCGCGCTGAGTTGCAGTGGTGATGGCGTAGAGCATCGAGTCGTCGGGCACGAAGTAAGGCGACGTGATGATGATGCGTTTCTGCGCATAGTAGAGCAGTGCTAGGAACAGTCGCAGATTGTTCTCGCCGTCGAACCCCGGCCCGCTCGGCACCACCTGGCAGTCGAGAGCGTCGTCGGTGTCGAACACCACTCCGGGTGTGATCGCCTCCGTCTCGCGCAGCAGGAGTTCGTTGGTCTCGCTGTACCAATCGGTGATGAAAATGGCGTTCAGACCGTTCACAATGGGTCCCTGCACCCGCGTCATGATGTCTTTCCACTGCAGACCGCGCTTCTTGTTCGCGCGCGTGTTGTAACTGCGGTCGATCATGTTCTGCGAACCCATATAGCCCACGCGCCCGTCGATCACGAGCACCTTGCGGTGGTTTCGCAGGTCGGGCCGCTGCCATCTGCCACGGTACGGCTGCACGGGAAGCATGAAATGCCAGCTCACACCGATCTTCTTGAGCTGTTTGATGGTGCGGCGATGGCCTGGTGACCGAATGGATGCCACGTGGTCGAGCAACACCCGCACGATCACTCCGCGCTTCACGGCCTCTTCGAGCGCCCCGAAGAAGAGCTTCGTCACCGGGTCGAACGACATGATGTAGAACTCGCAGTGCACGAACCGCGTCGCGGTGTTGATGTCGGCGGTCATCTCGGCGATGGACTGGGCATAGTCGCCGATCAGCCTCGCCTTATTGCCGCCGACGAGCGGCATGGCGCCCAGGTTGCGGTTCAGCTCGACCACCGAACGAAGCCACGCGGGCCACGGATGATCGTTGCTGACCTGATCGATACCTTCAGTGGTCTCGATAATGAAGTCGTTGATCGCCTGCTGCTTGTCGCGCCGCTTCTTCGGTAGCTTGTAACTGCCGATGATCAGAAACACGATGAGCCCGATGTAGGGGATCAGGAAGATGGCCAACAGCCAGGCCATCGCCGAGCTGGGCCGGCGGTTTCGCGGCACCACGATGATGGCGGTGATGCGTACGCCGAGGTCGAACAAGAACAACAGAACGATGACGATGGCGACCATCTCAGAGCCGTCGATGGATTGCACCTTCCCTTAACGCTGGCGTACTACCTCATACCGTATCGCGTCAAAGGCACCTCACAGGTACGGCCTACAGTCCGCGCTTGGCCCGCTCTTCAGCCTCGTACTTCGCCAGTACCTTACGTTCGGTCTTGTCGGAGCGGATGATCGCTCGCATGATGAACCAGAACAGAAGACCGACGGCGACCGTCGGGAGTATCGCAGCGAAGTCAGCCCAGATGCCATCCATGATCCTCCAACCATACGCCTCAAAAAGGTGAGGCTTCGGTCAGCGCGTGCTCAGTGCGACTTCGTGATGAAGTCGACGAATCCCACGATCAGAAACGTCAGCCCCACGCCGGCCACGATGAGACGCGCTGCGACGAGCCTGCGCCGTTTTTCGCGTTCGTCGGCCGCCAGCTCTTCGGGCGTTTTCGCTTCGGCGGGCGCATCCGGGTCGCCAGGATTCGGAGACGAGCCGGGCACCGACGATCCGGGAGCAGAAGAGCCCGGCCCGCCAGCCCGGGGAGCAGCAGACGCGGGAACAACGGGCGGCCCGTCGGGGCCACCGGGCTTGCCGGGCTCGAGTTCACTCATCTGACGCGCCTCACTTCACCAGAGGAAACAGTATGGTCTCACGGATTCCGAGCCCCGTGAGGGCCATCAGCAGCCGGTCGATGCCCATGCCGAGCCCGCCCGAAGGCGGCATGCCGAATTCGAGCGCACGCAGAAACTCCTCATCGAGCCGCATCGCTTCGTCGTCGCCGGCCGCACCGAGGCGGGCCTGCTCGATGAAACGCTCACGCTGGATGACCGGATCGACGAGCTCGGAGTACGCCGTCGCCAGCTCGAACCCTCGAATGTACAGATCCCACTTCTCGACCACGCCCTCGATCGAGCGGTGGGATCGGGTGAGCGGGCTCGTCTCGAGCGGAAAGTCCATCACGAACGTGGGCCGCACCAGCGAACCCTTCACGAAGTGCTCCCACAGTTCTTCGACGTACTTGCCGTGATTCGGCACGTGCACCTCGACGCCCTCGGCTTCGGCGAGCGCCTTCAGCTCATCGGTGCCGGTCTGCGGGGTGATCAGGATGCCCGCAGCCTCGCTCAGCGACTCGTACATGCTGAGGCGATCCCAGTCACCGCCCAGGTCGTACTCGGTACCGTCGGCCCAGGTCACCACATGCGACCCGGCGACGGCGAGCGCGGCATTCTGAATGAGCGACTGGGTCAGCTCGGCCATCGTGTTGTAGTCGCCGTAGGCCTCGTAGGCCTCGAGCATCGCGAACTCCGGCGAGTGCGTCGAGTCGGCGCCCTCATTGCGAAAGTTGCGGTTGATCTCGAAGACGCGGTCGATGCCGCCGACCACGGCCCGCTTCAAGAACAGCTCGGGCGCGATGCGCAGGTACAGCTCGGTGTCGAACGCGTTGGAGTGGGTCGAGAACGGGCGGGCCGCGGCTCCCCCGTGCATCGTCTGCAGCATCGGGGTCTCGACCTCGATGAACGCACGATCGTGGAACGTCTTGCGTAGGCTCGCCACCACCGCGGCACGGGTGCGCACCATGACGCGCGCCTCGTCGCGCACGATCAGGTCGAGGTACCGGCTGCGCATGCGTGTCTCTTCGCTGAGCTCGCTGTGCAGGTTCGGCAGCGGCAGCAGGGCCTTCGAGGCGATCTGCCATGACTCGACCATCACCGAGAGTTCCCCCCGCCGCGACGAGATCACTTCGCCGCTCACGAACAGATGATCACCCAGGTCGACGAACTCTTTGAAGGCGGCGAGCGATTCGTCGCCGACCGCGGCCAGCGACACCATGGCTTGGATGCGCGTGCCGTCGCCAGACTGCAGCGAGACGAAACACAGCTTTCCGGTGTTTCGCAGGTGCACCACGCGGCCCGCGAGCCCCACGATTTCGCCGGAAACCTCGTCGGCAACGAGGTGACCCCACTTCTCACGCATGGCGGGAATGGTCGTCGTCACCGGAACACCGACCGGGTACGCTTCGAGCCCGGTTTCGAGCATCCGCTCGCGCTTGGCCAAGCGGATGACCTGCTGCTCACTCGCGGCGGCAGCCTCGGCCGCCTCTTCTGCGGCGCGCTCTTCTGCAACGGGGTCGTTCGCGAGGGCCTCGGCGGCTTCGGCGGCCGCGAAGAGGTCGACGTTCGCCTCACTCGGTGCGAAAGGATGTTCGGGGATGCTGCTCATGCGAAAGGGGCTCCTTGAAGTCGCCTAAGTTTACCCGCCAGCCCTCGGGCCTGGCGGCCGTCGGTAACTGAGGATGACGGGCGCGCCGACACACAAATCTCGTCGGGCGCCTGCTGATCCTCAGTTAGCGTTCCACGCCCCCTCCCCCCCCGACCTACGAAGGAGGGCCGCGCGGCGTCAGCCGCCGAGGTACACCGACGCGTTGTCGATGAGGCGGGTCGCGCCCACGCGCGCGGCCACGAGCACGATCGCGCGGCCGTGGTACCCGTCGTCGACGGGTAGGAACGTCGTGGGGTTGACCACGCTGAGATACTCGAGGTCGACGAGCGGCTCGCCCATACTGGCTGACTGGGCGGCGGCGATGACGGCGTCGATTCCGCCATCGGCAGCGGAGTCGGCTGCCTCGAGGGTGTGCGAGAGCA
>JAODBB010000101.1 GCA_025463745.1 Subtercola sp. | reverse complement strand
GCATAGGAATCCGCCGTCATCTTCGCTTTGGCTGAGCCGGTGATCGCATCGCCGAGGCCGCGCTTCGCCTTGAGCGAGACGGCGAGCGCGACGAACCAGAGCCGCAAGGCCTCGAGGGGCGGATGCTCGGCCGACAGTGGCTCGACCTGGTTCACGAGATCAGAGATCTCGTGACGGTAGACCTCCATGATCAGGGCATCCCGGTCGGGAAAGTTGCGGTAGAGCGTGCCCGGCCCGACTCCGGCCGCCTTGGCGATCGAGTTCATGGAGGCGTCGCCCGAGGTGTGCAGGGCGTGGCGCGCGGCGTCGACGATGCGGTCGCGGTTGCGCCGGGCATCCGCTCGCAAGGGCTCCAGTGGTTGCTGCGATTCGACGGGATGCTGCGCTTCGAGCGGGCGCCCCGGTTCGCGTGGAGGCCGGGCCTCGACCGGGTGCTGCAGTGCGCCTTCCCCCAGCGGCTCATCAGATAGCGGCGACATCGTCTCCCAGAATTCATTGCTAACCGGAGAATTCTCCGCTATGGTCGATCGTGTTAGCGGAGAACTCTCCGCTACCCACACACTAGTACGAGGAGAGAGCATGCGCTATGTCAAACTCGGCCACACCGGGCTGGATGTTTCACCCATCGCCATCGGGGCGATGACGTACGGCGAACCGAATCGCGGGCATCCGGTCTGGTCGAAGAGTGAAGACGAGAGCAGGCCGCTGATCAAGCATGCCCTCGATGCCGGCATCACATTCTTCGATACGGCCAACATGTACTCGTACGGGTCGAGCGAAGAGATTCTCGGGCGGGCGCTGAACGACTTCGCCGACCGCGACGATGTGGTCATCGCGACCAAGCTGCGGCATCCGATCCGCCCGGGGCCGAACGGCCGGGGCCTGTCACGCAAGGCCATCATGACCGAGATCGATCACAGCCTCCGCCGGCTCGGCACCGACTACGTCGACATGTACCAGATTCACCGCGCCGACCATGCGACGCCGTGGGAAGAGACGCTCGAGGCGGTGAACGACGTGGTCAAGACGGGCAAGGCACGGTACATCGGCGCCTCGTCGATGCACGCGTGGGAGTTCGCGAAGGCGCTGCACCTGCAGAAGACCAATGGATGGGCACGGTTCGTCTCGATGCAAGACCACTACAACCTGCTCGCCCGCGAGGAGGAGCGCGAAATGCTGCCGCTCTGCGCCGACGAGGGTGTCGGAACGATCGTCTGGAGCCCGCTGGCGCGAGGTCGCCTGGCGAGGTCATGGAATGAGTCGTCTGCTCGTTCGGCGACTGACGGTTCGTACGCCGACATGCTCTACACCAGCGCCGAGAGCGATCACGCGATCATCGATGCCGTCGGCGAGGTCGCGGCCGCCCACGGCGTGTCACGGGCGCAGATCGGGCTCGCCTGGCTGCGGCGCAATCCTGTCGTCGTCGCTCCGTTGGTGGGTGCCAATACGATCGAGCAGATCGACGAGGCGGTTGCGTCGCTCGACGTCGTACTGACCGACGACGAGGCCGCCCGGTTGGAGGCGCCCTCGACGTCGTACTGACCGACGACGAGGCCGCCCGGTTGGAGGCGCCGTACGCGCCGCGATCCGACTTCCAGGGCATCTCCGACGAGGCTGAGCTCGAGAAGATCCGCTCGCAGATTCCGGGGTACATCGGTAGCGCGGCGTAGTAGGCGAAACTCGTCTGCCGAGACGCTTGACCTCAAGCGCTTGAAGTCTGTTTGGATACCACCATGACCACTATGACGTTGATGACGATTCAGGATGTGTCGCAGCGCAGCCGGCTGAGCGAGCCGACCCTGCGGTACTACGAAGAGGTCGGGCTGATCGGCCCGATCGCCCGGGATGCCCGCAGCGGGCACCGCCGCTACCGCGAGGAAGACCTCGACACCCTGCAGGCCCTTGCCTGCCTGCGCGCGATGGGCGTGGGCATCGAAGACATGCGCACCTACCAGGCGAACCGGGCGATCGGGCGGCCTGCGGCGGGCGAACAACGCGATCTGCTGCAGCGGCACGCACACCGCATCGAGCGTGCGATCGCGACGTTGCACGTGCATCTGAAGTATCTCGAGGCGAAGGCGGGGCTGTGGGATGCCCGTGAGCGCGGTGACGCGCACGCAGAAGCACTGGCGGCCGAACGAGTGAACGCCACGCTCGGCGACCTCGAGGCGGTGCTCTCGTGACCCGTGTGCTGGTGACCGGTGGTAATGGATACCTCGCAACCCGGCTCATCGCCGACCTGCTGCTGAGCGGTACGGAGGTGCGCACGACACTCCGCGCGCCGGCGAGCGAGGCCGGTCTGCGCGAGGCGCTGCATCGGGCAGGGGCCGACGATGAGGGACTCGAGATCGTGTTCGCGAGCCTGACCGAAGACGACGGGTGGGCATCCGCTGCCGCCGGAGTCGACGGGGTGTACCACCTCGCGTCGCCGATGATCCAGTCAACGGTGCCCGACGAGGTGGTCGTTCCCGCCCGCGATGGGGCGCTGCGGCTGCTTCGCGCTGCTCGGGATGCCGGCGTTCCGCGCGTGGTTCTGACATCGTCGTTCGCGGCCATCGGGTACTCGCCGAAGCCGGTGCGCGATTACACCGAAGACGACTGGACCGACCCGGAGACGCCCGGGCTCGGCGCGTATCCCCTGTCGAAGGCGGTCGCCGAGCGTGCCGCGTGGGATTTCATTGAAACGGAAGGCGGCGACACCGAACTCGTCGTCATCAACCCGACCTGGATCGCGGGCCCGACACTGACGGTCGACGCGCGCTCGTCGCTGCAGGTGTTCACGGGGATGCTCAGCGGAGCCATGACGCAGGTACCGCGCCAGCGCTTCGGCATCGCCGACGTGCGCGATGTCGCGGAGCTGCACGTCGCCGCTATGAACACGCCTGAAGCTGCCGGCAAGCGGTACCTGGCGCTCGCCGATGGGCCGACGATCACGTTCCTGGGCGCGGCGCAGGTGCTCCGCGAGCGGCTCGGCGCGTTTGCGGAGCAAGTGCCGACGGAGGAGTTGCCGGGCGAGGAGCCGTCGGCGCTCGTCATCCACAACGATCGGGCGAAGCGGGAGTTGGGCTTTCGCCCGCGCCCCGTCGAGGAGACGATCGTCGAGACCGCAGAGAGCGTGCGCGACCTCGGCCTCGTGTAAGCGGGCGGCTCTTTGGCACGCCAGCCCGGCGCGACCCTCAACCCGACGGATAGCCACGGCGGGAGCGCCCGCGCGTCCCCGTTCACTCTCGGTGAGGCCGTTGCGCCCGAACTGAGGCCGCTACAGCTGCCTCACTGTGGGCGCAGCTGCCTCAACTTGAGGCAGAGATGGCTCAGCTGAGGCGCAGGGGGCTCGGTGAGGTTGCTACACGCTCGCGAGCAGCGTGGCGGCCGAGTCGAGAGCGCCCGAGACCAGACCGTAGTAGTGCCAGGTGCCGCGTTTGCTCACGGAGAGGTACCCGGCATCCACCAGCACTTTCAGGTGGTGGGAGACCGTGGGCTGCGACAGGCCGAGCGGGTCGGTGAGGTCGCAGACGCAGGCCTCGTTGTCTTCGTGGGCGGCGACCATCGACAGCAAGCGCAGGCGGGCGGGGTCGGCCAAAGCCTTGAGAGACCGGGCGAGTGACTCGGCGTTCTGTTGCGAGATCGCCTCGCGAGTGATCGGCGCGCAGCATGACTGCAGGTCACGAAGGGGAATCAGCTGGGCGACGGGCATGAACCGAGTCTGCCATAAACATTGACAGGCGTCGATGTTTAATCGGAGACTGTGGGTGCATCGACAGACGTCGATGTTGAGAGGAGGATCGTGATGGATGATTGTTGCGACCCGTCAGTGTGTCCGCCGGAGTGTTCAGCCGGCTGCGGCCCTGACTGCTGCTGAACGTTCGGCCGCCGTCAGTTGCATTCGGCGGCGGCCGAACCCATCACGGCCGAACCCCTCTCCGTACCCCTCTCCGGCCCCCCGCGTGAACAAAGGAATGTGATGATCGAGTCTCCGACGGTACTGTTCGTGTGCGTGCACAACGCGGGGCGTTCGCAGATGGCGGCCGGGTACCTGCGGCAGCTGAGCGGCGGCCGAGTGCGGGTGTTGTCGGGCGGTTCTGAGCCCGGGGCATCCCTCAATCCGGTCGCGGTTGCGGCGATGGCCGAGGAGGGCATCGATATCTCGGGTGAGGTGCCGGGCATCCTGCAGACCGAAGATGTTCGGGTGTCAGATGTGGTCATCACAATGGGCTGCGGGGATGCGTGCCCGATCTTTCCCGGCAAGCGCTACGAGGATTGGGAGCTGACCGACCCGGCCGGAAAGCCGATCGAGGAGGTGCGGCCGATTCGCGACGAGATCAGGGGGCGCGTGCAGGCGCTGTTCTCGGAGCTCATGCCGACCACCTGAGGGGGGGCGCCGCCGATGCCGATGCCGAGGCCGAGGGTCGCCGGAACGCTCACGGAGTCGTGAGCACGGCCGAGGTGCATGTTGCCGTTAGACCGAATGCAGTACCTCGTGTTCGACGCGCCCTGCAGGGGTACGTGCATCCGCCGCAGCCGCAGGCGCAGCCCTAGAGAACTGTTTGCTGGCGTTCCAGTTCGGAATTCTGTGGTCTTTGACGATCAAGACGACGAACACGTAAATCTCGACCACGTGCCAGAGCACGCGGAGAATCGACTCGAAAATGGAAACAGTGCGTTCGGGCATCGGGCTCCCTTTCTCTTCACCTCGATGCTAGGTTCGCGAAGCACGGATGCCCGGCAGCAGCACGAGGCCACAAAGTGAGCCTTTGGTGAACACCCTTTGAACGACGCTCAGCCGCCGAGCGTCTGTGCGCGAGCGTTCACGGTGCTCGCGGTCACTCGGGGAGCACCGGTTGCAGCAGAGGCGGAGGTGTGACGGTCGCCACCTCGACCGCGGCACCGCCGTCGGGTTCGCTATCGAGCACCTCGCGGTTGAAGATCAGCATCTTCGCGAAGTAGACGCCGCCGAGCAGAATGAGGCCCAACACGACCAGGTTGGGAATGACCGCATCGGGCGGAGTCACCAGAGTGAAGATCGCGAATCCCACCCAGATCAGCGCGACGATGGCGATCGGAAGCTCGAAGCGGCCGAGGCTGAATCCGCCCGCCTTGCGCTCGAGCCGCTTGCGCACCACGAGGTAGAGCACGACGATCGCGCCATACAACAACGCGGGCAGTACGGTCGCCCCGAGGATCAGCTGTAAGAGGGCATCACCCGGCAGTCCCACCATCAAGACGACGCCGATGACCAGAATGAGGATGGTCGCCGGCACCGGTGTCTGGGTGCGAGGGTTCACCCGTCGCATCAGGCCGTGCGCAGGAAAACGCTTGTCGCGCGACATGGCGAACACCTGCCGCGAGCATGCGGCCATCACGACCATCCCGGCACCGAAGAACGCGAACACAATGCCGGCGAGCAAGATTCGCTCCACGACGGGGCCGAGCTGATCGCCGATGATGTCGGCGACGGGCGAACCGCTCGTGCTGATCGCGGGGATGTCTTTGATCGCTACGGTCAGCACGATCAAGAAGAGCAGCCCAGCCACCGCTGCGGCGATCACCGAGAACACGATCGCCCGCGGCACACTCTTGAACGGATCCTTGGCTTCCTCGGCGAGGTTCGCCGCCGAGTCGAAGCCGACGAGTGTCGTGAGGCCCATCAGCATTCCGGCCATCAGTCCACCGCCGATCGCCACATAGTTGGGGTCGCCCGCGGTGATTCCTCTCGAGGTCAGGTTGGCTACGTTGCCGCTGCCAGTGACGGCGATCACGACGATCAGCCCGATGACCAGCAACACCAGAATGCCGAGTTCGACGGCCACGGCACCGGAGGTGATCCACCCCAGCAGACGCGTCGAAGCGATCACCAGTACGGCTTGCACGACCAGGATGATCAGCGTCAGAATTCGCGCGACCTCCTCGTCTGGCGCCATCCCCAACAGGGGCATCAGCGCCTGGCTCGCCATGGCGTTCGCCATCGTCACCACGGCGGTGGCCAGGTACCAGAACGTGAGCCAGCCGAAGAACCAGCCCACTCTCGGGTTGGCCAACCGCGAAGCCCACTGATACGACGACCCGGTCAAGGCGATGCGCGCCGCGAATTGAGCCACCACGAGCGCGACCAGTGTCTGCCCCACGGCCGCGACGACCCAGAGCCAGATACCTATCGGCCCCGCGCTTTGCAGTGTCTGGCTGTAGGTGGCGAAGACGCCCACGGCCACCGAGATGAATGCGAACGAGATGGCGAAGAGCTGAAATCCGCCGAGTGTGCGTTTCAACGCAGGTTCGGCACCGGCGGCCGGCCGCGACACGTGGCTCGCGAGCGGATCTTCTGCGACAGATTCAGTCATTTCTTCACCCTTGCCCCACCCCATCAGCATGTCCCACCCGCGTGAGTTCAAGACTCACGCATGCACAGGGCGTGCCCCATCATGGCGTATCGCTCATGCGGGGAAAAGCCCCCGTTTCGGCCGATGGGCTGGTCTCATCCTCTCCGGGCGATGCTCACACGCTCGTGCGGCCGATATGGTCGGCCAAGGCGGCGGCGGAGCGTTCTAGGCGCTTCAGCCGGCCGCCGGGTCTCAGCCCTGCGCTTCGACCGACCAGTCGTTGTACTTCTCCCAGGTTTCGATGCGACCGGCGTAGTCGGCCTTGGCGATGGTGATCGGGCTGGCGCCGAAGAAGATGCGCAGCGGCGGCTCGGCGAGGTCGACGAGCTTCAGCACGACGGTACCTGTGGCGGTGTGGTCACCCGGGGTTCCCACCCGAGTCTTTCGTGCCTCGGCGACTTTTTCGTGAATCTCGGCGTAAGCCGGCAGCTCTTCGGAACGGACCGATGACGAACCGCTCCAGTCGGTGTCGAATCCGCCGGGCTCGATGAGGGTGATGTGGATGCCGAAGCTAGCTACCTCTTGCGCAAGTGACTGCGAGAAGCCTTCGAGCGCCCACTTCGACGCGTGATAGATGCCCACGAGCGGGAAGGCAGTGATTCCGCCGATCGACGAGACCTGCAGGATGTGCCCACTGCCCTGCTCCCGCATGAAGGGCAGAGCAGCTTGCGTCACCCAGAGAGCACCGAACAGGTTCGTCTCGAGCTGAGCACGAGCATGCTCTTCGCTGATCTCTTCGACGAAACCGAAGTGGCCGTAGCCGGCGTTGTTGACGACGATGTCGAGGCGGCCGAACTTCTCGTGTGCCGCCGCCACAGCCGCGAAGTCGGCGTCGCGATCGGTGACGTCGAGTTCGATCGGCAGAATGGAATCGCCGTACTTCCGGGCGAGGTCGGAGAGGCTGTCGACGTTGCGTGCCGTCGCAGCGACCTTGTCGCCGCGGTCGAGGGCAGCGATCGCCCACTCCCGCCCGAATCCACGTGACGTACCAGTGATGAACCAGACCTTCATGAGCGTTCCCTTCACAGCCAAAGTCGTGGCCGCTGAAATCGCGGCCTTTCCCAGGCTACGCCGCTCTAAAGCCTGCTGATGACACCCTTGATGAACGCGGCCTGGCCCACGTGCTGGGTGGCGTCGTTGATGATGCTGACCAAGCGAACGGCAAGCGTCACGGGAGGGTTCCAGCGAGTGTCCACGATGCGGTCGAGGCCGGTTTCGCTGAGCGAGGAGACATAGGCCACCGTCATCTCGTGCACGGCATCGAAGTAATCACCGAGGAGTTTCGCAGTGACTTCGCTCGACTCCGCGACCTGCGCGACCTCTGTGGGCGACTGCCCGAAGCCCGAGGCAGAATCGGAGAACGGCAGTGCGAAGCGAGCTGACCAGCCGGAGCCCAGCCAGAGTTGCTCGAGGCTTGCGACATCGGCGATCTGAGCATCCTGACCCCGGGCGACATGCCAGAGGAGCCACGCGATGGTGTTCGCCTCGGGGTCGAGTCGCGCAGCCAGTTGCTCGTGTTCGAGGCCGTCGAGCACGCGGTGAACGGTGCCGCGCACTCGTTCGAACGCGTCGATCAGTACGTCTCCTGCTGAGGCCATGGCCGGGTTCCTTCGCGTCGTGTTCGGGCCCGGCGCGAGACCGATACCGCTGGATGTCTTGCTCCAGCCTAAACTCCGTCGTGCGCGGCCTGCAGCACAGCGATGTCGATCTTGCTCGTTTTCATCGTGGCCTGCACGGAACGGCCCACATAGAATTCGGCGGCCTCTTCGGCCTGAGTGTCGAACCACAAAAATGGGCTGATCGCTTGCATGTGCACCTCCGTGTGCCTGCCGTGCCTCCTCACCAGGGTAACGAGGGCAGGCCGACCGCGCCAGGGGTCAGCGTCGGCGCGCTACCGGCGGAGTACCGGGGCGATCTGAGACCTGGCCGTATCCGCCGGTGCGCAGCTGAACGAAGGTAGCGGCGATGGCGATGAGGGCGAGAACCGCGAGAACGATGAGAAACAACATGACTGCCTCCTGAGTGAGAACGTGAGCCGAACTGCGTCGGTAGTCACGACTTTCGTCTCTAAGGCGAGGGCTCAGAATGGGGCGTATGCCGTATCTTTCGGCCCGAGTCAGCGCA
This sequence comes from Subtercola sp., assembly GCA_025463745.1. Taxonomy (GTDB): domain Bacteria; phylum Actinomycetota; class Actinomycetes; order Actinomycetales; family Microbacteriaceae; genus Subtercola. Next base: position 4,836 of record JAODBB010000101.1, on the reverse strand, counting down.
CGTGCCCGGCGGCTCCTAAGGCGGCTGCGAACGCCCTACTGCGCTGAGCCGGCCGCGAAGCTGCGGGCCAGGTGAGCGGCCTCGGTGCGGGTGGATGCGCCGGTCTTGCGCAGAATGTTCGACACGTGCACGCTGGCCGTCTTGATGCTGATGAAGAGCTGTTCTGCGATCTGACGATTGCTCAGCCCACGTTCGAGCAGTTCGAGCACCTGACGCTCGCGATCGGTGAGCAGAGCCTCGGCAGACGCCCCGTCGACGACAGCCATCGACCCGGTGCTCGACCCGTCGGTCGTGCTCGCCGGGATCGCACCGACCCGACGTTCGAGTTCGACCACCCGGTCGACGACCAAGGTGAAGCAGATCTCTGCGGCGGCCTCGCGGGCCTTCTCCGACCAGAGGCGAGCGGATGCCCGATCCCCCGCGTTCGCGTACGCCTCTGCGGTACGCACCATCGCGTACGGTGCCAGCTGCGCTATCGCCGTGGGCGAGGCGCTCGCGGCCACCGCGCGCTCCCACCGTTGAGGGTCGGTGCCCGTACCCCGCGCGCCACCGAGCTCGGCCTCGAAGACCGCGACGAAGGGTGGAGCTGTCGGCCACGCCGACGAGTCGCTGAGTACCGCACGCAGTGCCGTCTCGAGCTCGCCGCCGACGGCCGCCGGGTTCGATGGATCGGACGGGTTCGATGGATTCGACGTCTTCGGCGCGTTCGACGAACCGTCGTCGTGCTCAGCCGGCGAAGGCCTGGCGAGCGGCGACTCCGCCGCAGTCGGTTGCGAAACCGACGCCTCAGGGCGAGCCACGCCAGGCAGCTGGAGCCCCGTCGTGCGCGCCGCCGCCAGCACCCGGCCAGCCGTCGCGAGCAGCGGCAAGTCGTAGGCCGGGAAGCTTCGGTGCTCGTCGGCGAGCAACACCGAAACCTCGCTCCATGCCTGCCCCACGTCACCCCGAGCCAGAGCGATCTCGCCCGCGACGAGCGCGAACCCCAGCCGCGATTGGGCGTCGATTCGCAATTGCAGTCGCAGACCCGATCGCCAGCTGCGCAGCAGCCGTTCGGCTTCGGCCGTCTCTCCTGCCCACAACGTCGATTGCAGCTTCAACCGCTGCAGGTGTGCGCTGAAGCCGATCGGCGGGTCGAGTTCGAGCGCACGCTCGAGCAATTCGTTGGCACGTATCGAGTGCCCGAGCGAGAAGAGCGGGCCGATGATGTTCGAGAGCAGCATGATGCCCGAGGTGCGTTCCACCCCGCGCTGCCGGGCGCGTTCCGCGCCTTCTTCGGCCGTGGCGATGGCATCGTCGAACCGCCCGAGCAGGTTCAGCGCATCTGACTGGTTCACCCAGAACCGAAGCCGTGCCGAATCGTTGCCTTCTGCCAGTCGGCCGGCGAGCGCCAGATCGGCCAGGCCGGCTTCGATGTGCCCCGCGCCGAATCGCGAGATGCCGCGGATGTTCGCGGCAACCGACATGCGCGGTTTCGACTCGACCGCCGACGCCTCGGCGAAGGCACGGTCTGCCGTATCGATGGCTTCATCGAAGCGCGCCTCGAGCATCAGGCGCGCCGCTAGCTCACCCAGGATGTTGGCCCGCAGAACGCTGCGTGGCCGCAGATGAATCACGTCGAGCGCTTGACGAAGCAACGCGATCGACCCCACTTGACCGACATTCGCCAGGTACGACGCCTTGTCTCGCAGCATGCGTGCATAGTGTTCGGGATTTTCAGCAGGCCCGCTCTCACTCGCCCGCGACTCAGCCAGAGCCTCGTCGATCAGTGCGATCGCCCGTTCGCTCTCGCCCGCATTGCGCAGAATGTACGACGTCTCTGCAAGCAATTCGACTCGAGTGCGGCCGGCGACCTGTTCGGCGTCAGCGACCTCGTTCCACAACTCGAGAGCTCGCTCGCCCATGCGCGCGGCGGTCAGAAACGCGAACGAATTGCGCGCTTGGCCCATCGCCGCGATGGAGGAGGCGAACGCCCGGGCGGAGTTGTGAGCGATCATCCAGTGGTAGGAAATCGCCGTGGCATCGCTCGAAGCCGGCGTCTGCCCCGACTCGAGCGCCTCTGCGTATTTCGTGTGAAAACGCACTCGCTCGCCCGGCAGCAGTTGCTCGTGCACCGCCTCGCGCACGAGCGCATGCCGAAACGCGTACGCCGTGTCGTCGACGATGAGCACACCGGCGGCTATCGCCTCGCGAACGGCCAGATCGATCTCGTCGGCGCTGTGCCCGCACACCTCGGCCAGCAGCTCGTGGTCTACTCGCACCCCCCCGGCGGCGATGAGCCGAACCAGCCCCTGGGCGTGATCGCTCAGCAGATCGTACCGGGCGAGCAGAATGCCACGCAGGGTTTCAGGAAAGCTGTCGGCACCGACGAAGGTCTCACAGCCGACGAGCTCTTCGACGAAAAACGGCACTCCCTCGGTGCGCTCGAAGATCACGTCTGAATCACGCACATCGAGGGCCGAACCGTGGATGCTCGCGGAGAGTTGCCGCACCTGCCGCCGGGTGAGCCGCGGCAGTTCTCTGCGCAATACCCGCCTGTTGCGATCGAGTTCGGGCAGCCAGGCCCGAAGCGGGCTGCCGCGGCCCACCTCGTCGCTGCGGAACGTGAACACGAACAGGATGCGGGCCCGCTCGATGATGCGCACCAGAAAACGCAACAAGGCGAGTGTGGCTTGGTCGGCCCAGTGCACGTCTTCGATGATGACGACGAGTGGATGCTCGGCAGCAACCCCCTCGAACACCCCCGCCACGGCGTCGAACAGTCGCTCGGCGCCCTCGCGCCGCACGCGGTCACCCGCATCTGCCCCGTCGCCCAGCTCGGGCAGCAGCACGGCCAGGGCGTCTCGAGCAGGCCCGGCGAAACCCAGAACGGCCGGCGCCCCGACCGAGGCCACGAGCCCGCGCAACACCGAAACGACGGGGGCGTAGGGCGGAGCATCCCGATCGAGATCGATGCTCTGGCCGCGCACCACCAGGGCACCGCTGGCGACCGTGGTGGGCTGGCTCACGAACTCGTCGACGAGGCGGGTCTTGCCGATGCCCGCTTCGCCGCCCAGCAGCACGGTGCGAGTCAGGCCGCCCAGCGCCTCTTCGAGCGCGCCGACGACCTGCTCGAGGTCGTTTTCGCGACCGACGAGAAACTCGCTGGTGACCGATTGCATACTCTCATCGTGCCACCAGCCACCGACATTAGACACTCAGGCTCTGCCGAAGAAGTGCCGACCCGTGCCGACAGCACGCTTGTCGGCCCGCTTCTCGTCGATACGATCGCGGGCGACGCGGCGAAACTCGAGCTCGCGCAAGAACTCCGCCTCGCTGAGGTGATGGAACTGGAGAAAGGATTCTGCCGAGTACTGCATGATGCCTGCTCTTTTCGTCTGGTCTGTTGATAACCATGACGATGCTCTCTAAGGCACGTAGGCGGCATGAGGAGGATGCCTTATTCTCGGCACTTTCGGCGGAGATCCGGGGGCTGTAACGCGAATAAGGCGCCACAGTGCCGCATCTCCGCCCAAAGTCGACTCGCTAGAGGGCGGCGAGCCGCGGCACGACCGCCGCCGTGACCTCGGCCGTCCAGCCCGCAGGGTCTGGCGCCTTCGGGCTCGTGGTGATGAGGTCGATGCCGAGCGCCGCGTACTCCTCCATCGACGTGAGGAAGGCATCGGTGTCGTCGAAGCGGGTGTTGTTCACGATGAGTGTTTTCTCGATGGTCGAGTAATCACGATCGAGGAAGCGTGAAATACTCTCTACTCTGACTCGTCAATCTGAGCTTCGGCGTGATTCTCCTCGTCGACCTCAGCCTCTGAACCGACCTCGGCCGCGTCGACTTCCGCCCCGTCAGCCACGACGTCAGTCTCGATGCCGACTTCGTCAACTTCCGCCTTCGCCCCCGCCTCGTCGTCGATCGCCACGCTCACCTCGACCTCGTAGAACTCGTTGCGCGCACGGGCGCGGGCCTCGCGCTCGAGCCGCAGTCGCTCCTGTTTCTCTTCGCGCTCACGCAAGCGGTCTTGGTCGACCTCCACCCGGCGCACGGTGACGCCTCGCCGCACGGCGGGGTTGACCGGCGCCGACGATTTGCTTGTCGTGCTGCGCGGAGACGTTGCCGACCCCGAGCTCGAACTGCTGCTCGTTCGTGCCGTGCTCGCACCCGATCGCGTAGCGCCGCCGCTGCGTGACGCGACCTCAGCCCGCACTACCGGAGACATTCCCGTGCCACTGCACCGCTCGCCGTTCTTGTTCTCGTGCTGAATCAGCGTCTGCGACACCAGCCCAACGGCAACCGCCCGCCCGCATACCGGGCATTTTGTTGCCAATCCACTAGCCATTCGTCGTCAAACCTCTCACATCACGCACAAGCAGGCCCGTCGGGGTTTCGAGCCGCCTCAACGATTGTACGAGCCAGAGATAACCGCCGGCTCCACGTTTGTACGCTGAGGGCGCCGGTTTGATCGCAGAGCACCGGTTTGTTCGCCACGTCACCCGGTTTGTCAGCCAGGTCACCGGGTTTTGTCACCGGGTACCGGGGATTGTCGGCCGAGGTACTGGGCGAAACCACCAGGCTGCGGGATGATCGAAGAATGTTACCCGTCGCATCCGACCCCATCGCGCCCATGCTCGCCAAAGCGGTCGACACCGTTCCCCTGCCCGACAAGGTCGAAGGCGGCCTCAGCTACGAACCGAAATGGGACGGTTTTCGCGCCATCGTCTACTTCGACGGAGAACACGCCGAGATCGGCAGCCGTGGCTCGAAGATGCTCACGAGGTACTTTCCAGAACTCACGGATGCCTTCGCCAGGCTTCTGCCGGCTCCGTGCGTGCTCGACGGCGAGATCGTCG
>JAODBB010000093.1 GCA_025463745.1 Subtercola sp. | reverse complement strand
GTTGTTCAGCATCAGGTCGGTCAACGTGTCGACCCGGAGTTGGGTCAGCGTTCGCGGATCCGAGCCCGCTTTCAGACCCTTCGCGAGGTCGGTGGCACGGTTGAAGATCGCAACCGCCTCCACCGCGGGCAGGTAGTGCGTCAGGAACGCCATCCCGTCCGCCGCAGGATCCAGGGTGAGCCGACGGTTCGCGGCGGCCGCGAGGTGCCGGCCGATCGCTGTGGCGGGTTGGGCTTGTTCGATCTCGGCGCGGGCGTGCCGGGTCAGACGCTGCACAGACACCTTCCGGGCGACGGGTAGTAGTCGGGCCTGAAAGTCCGGCACGCACTCCGGCGGCAAGGTCGCCGCGTGCTGGATGATCTTCTCCGCGTGCCGATAGGAGATCGCCCCCGACACGAGGGCGGCACGAGTGGCGGTGAACGGGCCGGTGAGGCCTTCGGCGGTATCGACCAGGCGGCGGGCATCCGACTCGCTCAACCGCAACGCCACCGCGAGCTCGGTCACCAGAATCCGCTGCGTCACAACATCGGGTGACCAGGCCGGGCCGCCGGAGGATTGGTCGGTGAACCCCACCGCCAGACACGCCAGCCGGGCCCGCTCGACCTGAGCCGCCCGCGCGGCCTGCACCCGAGCCACCTCACGATCGCCTTCGATCACCGCGGTGATCGCCGCCTTGTACTCCTCACGAAGCAACACACGCGAGGACGCCGCCGATGGAGGCGTGCCAGGCGTACCAGCCGTGCCAGGCGTACCAGCCGTGCCAGGCCTCCCAGGCGAGGCAGGCCTACCGGCTGACGATGACGGCGAAGCCGGTACCGGCGAACGGGTGGCGTCGGTGAACGGTTGGTGGCGGTCGGGGTGGTCGTCACCGTCGTCGTCACCATCATCAGGAGGAGGAGGAGTGAGTATTGCTCGAGTCATGCTTCGATTCAACCACCACCCGCCAACACCGAAACACTCAGACGGCCCGATTGTGGAGACCCTGCCGCGACACAAGATTGTGCAGTAGTAGACACAGAGCCAGATGTCATTCGCTCGGAGGAACGCCTCCGAGGTGAACGCGAATCCGTGCACCTTGCTCGAGATGCCAGCGATCTGAACCCTCTCGAACGAGTTGAGTCAGGTTGCCTGACGAGGTGCAACAGAAATACCGGTGAGAGGCAGGCAACGCCCACACCTCACCGGCATCCGGAATCTGATTCGCGTCAGTGCGAGTGCTCGGCCGGCTCGCCCTCGGTGAACTTGAACGCCAGGCGGCCATGCGCGAACCCGCCGCCGGCCCTGATCGCGGTCGCGACCCAGGCGGCCTCGGCGAGTTCTTTCTCGGTGGCGCCGGCCGCGGCCGCGTTCTTCGAGTGCGACTCGATGCAGTACACGCACTGGGTGGTGATGCCCACCGCCACCGCGATGAGCTCACGAACCTTCAGCGACAGCTCGGGACCCTCCGGCGCGAACACCGCCGCGTTGAAATCGTTGAACGTCTTCAGCATGTCTGGCGTCTCGGTCTTGTAGACGCGGGTGAACTTCTTGTCGGTGGGGTCGAGGTAATGCGACATGTAGTGAGTACTTTCTTTGTGATGGGTTCAGTGCCCAATTAAACCCGGCCTCTGCCCCCGGAATTCCAGTTGTGACACTCTGTGACCATTCTCAACCGTCAGCTGCAACGATTCGTCATCTGGCGGCGCGACCCACTGCGGTTCGAAGATGATGTCTTCATGCCCGCAGACACCGACACAGACACTGACACCAGCGCCCGCGCTGCACCCACGACCGAGCATCGACGCCGGATCACCCTCGGGTTTCACACGCGCATCCCGTTTCCGACAGGACGGGAGGCAGAGGGGCTGAAGGAGGGAATCGAGCTCTTTCGTGTTGCCGAGCAGCTCGGTTTCGACACCGGCTGGGTGTACCAACGGCACTTCGACAACTACCTCGCGTCGCCTCTGGTCTTTCACGCCGCGGTCGCCCAGCACACCGAACGCATCGGCCTCGGCACCGCGATCATCGGCATTCGTTACGAAGACCCTGTGCTGCTCGCCGAGGCCGCGGGCACGGCCGATCTGCTCACCGGGGGCCGCCTGCAGCTCGGCCTCGGCACGGGCCAAGGCGGGTACGACGCGATCTTCGGGCAAGAGCCCAACGATGGTCGCGACCAATCACAGACACGGCTGGCAACGTTCTTGCGGGCCATTCGCGGTGAGGTACTCGACACGATCGACGATCCGGATGCGCCCATCGCCCTCGGCACCCGGCTCACGGCGCGGCCGCTGAGCGCGACGCTGCCCGAACGCGTCTGGTTCGGGGCGGGTTCTGTCTCGTCGTCTGAGCGTGTCGGGCGCCAGGGTCTGCGCCTCTTGACCAGCACCATCCTCACCGGCGAGGTCGATGACTACAACGCAGAACAATTGCGCTCGATCGAGGCGTACCGCAAAGTGCATGCCGGGCCGTTCGCGCCTCAGGTTTCGGTGTCACGATCGTTCTTGCCTGCAACCACGCCCGAATTAGCGCGTCGTTACGCCGCGTACGACGAGGAGCGTCGCACCCTCGGGCCCGGAGCGGCGAGACCCGTCGGTGCGTTGACCCCCGCGAGCAGCGGAGCCGGCCGCTTCTCGGTGAGCCCGGTCATCCACGGCGACCCGTCGCATGTCGTCGACACCCTGCGTGCCGACGTGGCCGTGAATTCGGCCGACAATCTCATCGCGTTTCTGCCGCCGTCATTCGGCCTGGCAGAGAACATCAAACTGCTCGAAGACATTGCCGTGACCGTTGCCGCCCAGATCGGCTGGGAGCCCGCCACGGCGTAACCCAGTGTTCACAAACGCTTCTGGCATTAGGTCAAGCACCCGACGTAACATTGCGTAACAGAGCACATCGTGCTCGGTTCGATCCGACGGTGCGCCTCGCGAAATGGGGCCCTGATGAGAAGAAGGTTTCGCGATGAGCATGATGACTGAAATGATGTCGATGTCGATGAAAGAGTCGGGCATGCCGGCTATGTCCGATGCAGATATGGCGGCGATGGAGGCCTGTATCGAGGCGTGTTCGGCCTGCGAGCAAGCCTGCGTGATGTGCGCCGACGCAGACGTCAATGACGGCATGGCCCGCTGTGCCAGCATGTGCACGATGTGCGCCGACGTCACCAACACGATGATGCGCATGATGATGCGTCCGGTGGGCTGGGACAGGTCGGCCATGATGTCGATGCTCGAGACCACCATGGCCATGTGCAAGGCGTGTGCCGACGAATGCATGATGCACGCCGACATGAGCGAGCACTGCAAGATGTGCGCTCAAGCCTGCATGGAGTGCATGAAGGCCTGCGAGGCAGTGCTCACCAGCATGAAGGCCATGGCCGGCTAGCCGTTCTGCTAGCTCGGAGAAAATTCTTCAGCGAGCGGTCTCTTCGGCGTGCCGTCTCTCTATTTGCGAGCCATCTCTTTTCAGTGAGCCGTCTCTTCGGGCGCCTGCTCGACGAGAACACTGTGCCACTCTGATCCGACGGCCAGCACGCTGTACGTGGCATGCAGAGCCACGGGCTCGCCGGCGTGAAGCGCCGTCTCCCCCAGGTTCTGGTGGTGCCACACGCGCACTGTGATTGCCGTCTCGACCGAAGCCAGTTCGATCCAGCCGTCTCCTGCCACCGATACGACGATGGCGTCTGCCCATTTGCTGGGCGTGGCAGCAGCCAGCCGCTTACGCATGGGATGCAGCGAGTGCCCCTCCTCGGCCCGAGCACACTCCATACCGAACTCCGCCGCGCACACAGAGTCGAGTGGGGTTCGGGTGGGCTGGTAGGTCATCGGGTCCTCGTTCGAGACATGCACGGATCTTTCGTAGGAATTCACGGTACGTGCCGAAACCGCTGCTGTCATCACGTATTACCTTGTGTTTCAGTCCCGGCGTTGTGTGTCGCAGAACTGGACAGGAGCGTGGGCGGTATCCCTCTCGTTTTGAGCGCGATCGAGGAGTTCGGTTCTAATGCCCCGGCCGTCTTCAACACCTCGGCCGTCGCGTCGACGCCGTCGTTGCCCCACTAACACTCCTGCCAACACGAGCAGGGTGCCGACGGCCTGACGCGGGCCGAACGCCTCGCCGGCCACGAGCGTGCCGAGCAAGACCCCGGTGACGGGGTTGAGCAGCCCGACGAGGCCGACCGTTCCCGCCGGCAGGTGGCGCAGCCCGGTGAACCAGGCGACGAAGGCGAC
>JAODBB010000087.1 GCA_025463745.1 Subtercola sp. | reverse complement strand
CGACGATGACGAGCGCACCGACTCCCACAGAGTCTTCGGCAGGGGTCGCCGGAGTGGACGGGTTACGACGATTTCTTCCGAACATGATCACTCCTTGAGGTGGGGATGGCCAGTATCGCATTCACCCGTCGGTGCGGGCTGGAAGTTCGACCAACTCGACGTTTCGAAGCGACGAGTCGACGAGGTCTGCGGTGAGAAACGTGGCGACCGGCTGGCGGCGGCGGTCGGTCGGCGAGCCCGGGTTCAGCAGATGGAGGCCGCTTGGGCTTTGCGAGTTCCACGGGATGTGACTGTGGCCGAAGATCAGCACATCGGTGTCGGGAAACGCCCGCTCGGCACGCGCTTCGCGGCCGGCGGCCTGCCCGGTCTCGTGCACCATGGCGAATCGAACGCCGTCGAGCGTCACGTGCGCCACTTCGGGCAGCCGGGCGCGCAACTCCGTTCCGTCGTTGTTGCCGAACACGCCCATCAGTCGACGGGAACGGGCCTCGAGAGCATCGAGTGTGGCCACATCGACCCAGTCGCCGGCGTGAAAGACCACATCCGCCGTGTCGACAGCCCGCCACACCTCGTCTGGCAGGTCGCGTGCCCGCTTTGGCACGTGGGTATCAGCGATGATGACGATCTTGATCACGTTCGGCCACTTTCTCCGTGCTGCGCCGTGTCGTCCCGTACTGCTCCGTGCTGCTCGCATTGCTGGGTGCCCTTCGCAGAACACCCTCAGCAGTTCGGCTCGCCGCGACACAACCACCGTACCGATCCGCTTCGCGTCGCGGCAGCCCCCCCAGCCCGCACATACCTACCTCCGGGCGTAGGGCAGGATTGAGGTATGAGCCCGTCGCTGAACGTCGTTGTTGCGCCAGATTCGTTCAAGGGTAGCGCGACTGCCGCCGAGGCGGCCGCAGCCATCGGTGGCGGCTGGGGCGAGGCACGGCCCGACGACACCGTGGTGCTGCTGCCGATGGCCGACGGCGGTGAGGGCACGATCGACGCCTTTGCTCTCGCCGTGCCGGGGGCTCTGCGCATCGCCGTGACGGTCACCGGCCCCGATGACCGACCGGTCGACGCCGAGTGGCTCTGGCTTCCTCCGGCCGCCGGCGATACCGGCACAGGCGGCACGGGCGTCGTCGAGCTCGCGAACACCAGCGGTATCACGCTGCTCGACCCGTTACGGCCATGGGATGCCCATACCACCGGCTTCGGTCAGGCCATCGCCGCAGCGCTCGACCACGGCGTCGACAAACTGTTGCTCGCCATCGGCGGAAGTTCCTCGACCGACGGGGGAGCCGGCGCGCTGACGGCACTAGGGGCCCGCCTGCTCGACGCATCCGGAGAAGCAATCGCGCCCGGCGCTCGGGGCCTCGCGACCCTCGCCAGCGCAGATCTCAGCACGCTGCGCCCCCTCCCGCTCGACGGCGCCCATGTCATCACCGATGTCACGAACCCGCTGCTCGGTGAAAACGGTGCCGCCGCGGTGTTCGGGCCGCAGAAGGGCGCCGACCCCATTCAGGTGCACGGGCTGGATGCCGCACTCGCCACTCTCGCACGAGCACTCGGTGCCGAGCCGTCGCTGATCGCCGCTGCCGACGCCCCGATCGAGCTGGCCGAGTGGTCTGAGGGCGACCTCGGCGACATCGTCGATCCGCTCGCGCCAGAAACGGATTCGAGCGACCCGGCCGCCTCCGGCGACGCCGACCTCACAGGGTCCGCTGAACCCGTGCTCCCGCTCGCTCCCGATGCTGCGATCGATCCCGCGGGCGCGAATACTCGTGGTGGCGCGACCGACCCCGTCGGGGCGTCCGCATCGGCCGCACCCACGGCAACCGCACCCACGGCAACCGCACCCACTGCAACCGCACCCACGGCAACCGCACCTGACGTGAACGCGCCGGGCGCCGGCGCTGCGGGCGGCACCGGGTTCGGGCTCATGGCGTGGGGCGCGAGCATCCTCGCCGGCGCCGACGCGGTAGGAGCCGCGATCGGCCTTCCCGCGCAGATCGAAACTGCCGATGTCGTGATCACCGGGGAAGGGCGATTCGACAACCAGTCGGCGGCCGGCAAGGTTCCGAGCTACGTGCTCGGCCTTGCGCAGACGTACGACACCTTCCCGTTGCTGGTGGCGGGCAGCATCGAAACCGATCCCGACGACTTCGCCGCCTTCGTGTCGTTGACCGACCTCGCCGGCAGCTCGGCCGGAGCCATCGCGAACCCGAAGCCGTTTCTCTGGGCTGCGGGTCGCGCCCTGGCCAAGGGCGACGCCTCCACTCCTCAGACCAGCTAGCCCGTCGACGAAGACATCGCCGGCACGCCGGTGCCATCGTTGCCAACCGAGGATCACGCGCGTCTCGCAGCGGATGTCTCCTCCGTGAGGCGCAGAACCTCAGTTGGCGCCCTGACGTGCGCGCGGCCGGCGGCGTCGCCGCCGCCGGTCAACGTTAACGCGTGTGACGGGGCGGTGGCCGACTCAGCCAGCGCTGCCTACGCTCGGAGACATGGCCGACACGCTTGACATCCTCCAACTGAGGAGCTTCGTCGCCATTTCTGACTGCGGTGGCTTCGGCCGGGCCGCCTCTGCGCTGCATCTGAGTCAGCCGACGGTGAGTCAGCACGTGCGACTGCTGGAGCGCAAGCTGAGCCAGACGCTCGTCGAGAAGGTGGGGCGCCAGGCGGCGTTCACGGCCGCCGGCGAACGGCTGCTGGTGCAAGCCAGGCGCATCCTGACCGTGCACGACGAGGCCCTCGAGAGCCTCGACGTCAATCATCAGCAGAACATCGTGGTGGGCTCGACCGAGACGGCGGCCGACCAGATTCTGCCCGAACTCATCGCGACGATGCGCGATGCCTTCCCCGACCGTCACGTGCAGTTTCACATCGACCGCTCCACCCAGATGGAAGAGTCTGTGGCCAAGGGCGCCATCGACCTCGCCATCGTTCTCGGCATCGGCCCCGATGCTCCGGGCCGCACGGTCGGCACGCTTCCGCTCGACTGGTATTCGGCCCCGGGATTCTCGCCCCCAGCCGACTCGCTCGAGTGGCCGCTCATCGCCTACGTAGCTCCCTGCGGCATGCGCCAGCGCGCGCTCGAGGTTCTCACCGCCCAGGGTCGCAGCGTCACCGTGGTGGCCGAATCGACGAGCCTGGAAGGCGTGATCGCGGCCACCCGCGCCGGCCTCGGCGTCGCCGCCATGCCGAATGCGGGCCGCGTGCCCGACGGCCTCGTGGTGCGCACCGACCTGCCGACGCTCGGCGACATGACGCTGCGCTTGGTGACCCGGCGTGGCCTCGACCTCGAGATCGAGCAGGTCGCGCTGACCGCGCTCGAAGCGTTTTTCGAGGAGCACACCGTGCCGCAGCCGCCCAGAGTGTCGATCCACCCCTCCTCGTTTTAGAACATCCACTTTCCACGTCACCAAGGAGCACCCTCGTGAGCATTCTCATCACCGCCGAAGAGCTGAAGTCGCTGATCGACTCCGGCGACACCGTCCGAGTACTCGATGTTCGCTGGCGTCTCGGCGGCCCAGCGGGCTACCCGCTCTTTCTCGAGGGTCACATTCCCACGGCGGTCTATGTTGATCTCGACACCGAACTGGCCCGTCATGGTGAGCCGGCGGAGGGCCGCCATCCGTTGCCCACCGTCGAAGACCTGCAGGCCGCGGCGCGCAGCTGGGGCATCGATGACGGTGACACCGTCGTGGTGTACGACGACCTCAAGAACCTCTCGTCGGCTCGTGCCTGGTGGCTGCTGAAATACGCCGGCGTCGCCGATGTGCGCCTGCTCGATGGCTCGCTGCGCGCCTGGACGGGAGCGGGTTTCGCTCTCGAGACCGGCGAGGCGAGCATCCGGCCCGGCTCGGTGAACCTGGCTTACGGTGCGCTCGAGGCGCTGAGCATCGACGACGCTGCAGCCTTCTCCGAAACCGGTGTGCTGCTCGACGCGCGCGCTCCCGAGCGGTTTCGGGGCGACGTGGAGCCGATCGATCCGCGCGCGGGGCACATTCCCGGCGCCCGCAATGCGCCGGCGACTGCGAACGTGGGTGCCGACGGGCGGTTCTTGCCGGCCGAGCAGTTGCGTGCGCAGTTCGAAGCCGTCGGGGTGCGAGCGGATGCCCCGGTGGGCGTCTACTGCGGATCGGGTGTTACGGCGGCAGCCGACGCGGTTGCTCTGACGATCGCCGGTTTCGAGCCCGCCTTGTACCCGGGTTCGTGGTCGGCCTGGTCGAACAGCCCGGAACGCCCCGTGGCGACCGGCGCCTAGGCCGGCCCGGCCCGAACCATCGCTTCACCTGATCGTTTTAGATTCACATTTACAGTTGGACGCCTGTGAAGGCAGCAAAGTAGTTTAGGAATATGACCGTGATCGCTCTCGAAAACTCGCCCGTCGGGCTTGAGTCGATGATGCGTAGCGCCAGGAAGGTCGGCGCGTGTCGATGTTCCTGTCTGGGCTTCGCTGCCTGATTCACGTTAAGCACTGACTCCCTCCCGGAGTAGTTCTTCCGCTCGGCCTGAGTACCTCGGCCGAGTGTCTTCCCGATGACGCCTTGTCATCGTCGCTTCGCCCTGCCCAGCACTGCCATGCCTCTTTCGGCATATCTTCATCCGCACCCATTAGGAGTCATCATGACGGTCGAATTCATCAGCGCCATCAACGTCAACGCCTCGAACGAGATCAACGGAATCAGCGATTTCCGTCTCGACCCCGCCTACCTGAAGCGCTACTCGCGCATTCTCGAAGACGGCGGTTTCGACTACACGCTGGTGCCCTACGGCTCGCCCGGACATGACCCGTTCACCATTGCGGCAGCGGTGACGCAGTACACCGAACGCATCAAGCCGATCATCGCGCTGCGCCCGAACACGATCTACCCGACCGTAGCGGCCAAGGCGCTCGCGACACTCGATCAGCTCAGCGGGGGCCGCGCCGTGGTGCATTTCATCGCCGGCGGGAGTGACGCCGAGCAGGCCCGCGAGGGCGACCGGCTGAACAAGACCGAGCGCTACGCTCGCCAGGAGGAGTACATCCAGATCCTCCGCAAGGTGTGGCAGAACACCGAACGCTTCGACCACGCCGGCCAGTACTACTCGTTCGAAGACTTCGTGTCGGTGGTTCGTCCGGTGAACGGCACGATTCCGATCTCGGTGGGCGGGTCATCCGCTGACGCCTACCGCGTGGGCGGGGCGCTCGGCGATATCTTCGGCCTCTGGGGCGAGCCGCTGAAAGAGACGCAGGAGCAGATCGACCGCGTCGCCGAGCAGTCGCATCTCGCCGGTCGCACGGATACTCCGCGCACCTGGGTGACCTTCCGGCCGATCATCGCGCCGACCGAAGAGCTGGCGTGGGAGAAGGCGCACAACACCTTGTCGATTCTGCAGGAGCGCGCGGCCGGCGGCCGAGCGGCGGGCGGCAAGGGTTCGCTGTGGAAGCAGGTTTCCACCGGCCAGACACCGGCCAATGTCGGCTCGCAGCGGTTGCTCGACATCGCCGCGGGCGGAGACCTGCACGACCGCGCCCTCTGGACGCCGACCGCCACGGCGACCGGCGCACAGGGCGCGTCGACCGCGCTGGTCGGCACGCCCGAAACCGTGGCGGCGGCGATTCTCGACTACGTCGACCTCGGCGCCGACCTCATTTCGATTCGCGGCTACGACAACCTCAACGACGCGGTCGACTACGGCCGCTACGTGATTCCGCTGGTGCGCGAAGAGCTGGCGCACCGTGAACGCACCGGCCAGAAGGGCTCGCTGCAGGCCGAGTACCTCGGCGGATTCGCCGACGATGGCATCGCACTCGCCGCAGCGGGCGTTTCGGGTGGGGCGCAGTCATGACGCTCATCGAAAGGCAGCTGCAGGATGCCCGGCCGGGCGATCTTGGCGCCAATACCGCTGAACGGGCTGAGGAAGCTGCCGCCCGTCCGCTGCCGCCCATCGACCTCAGCCCCGCCGCACTGGCGGCGGTGACCGCGAAGCTCGCCGAGACGGCGGCCGAGTACGACCGCACGGCCGAGTTTCCGTGGGCGGGCATCCAGGTCGTTCACGACGCAGGGCTCTTGCGGCTCGGCATCGGTGAGACGTATGGCGGCACGAAGGTCAGCAGCACCGAGTTCGCCCGCGTCTTCCAAGCGCTCGGCGAGGGCGACCCGTCGGTGGCCCTGCTCACCGCGATGACGGTGTTTCAGCACGCCTTTCAGGCGCAGGCCGTTGCGGCCACCGGCGATGGAGAGAAGGGCCTCTGGCCCGACGCGCTCTACCGCAGACTGGTCGCCGAGTCGCTCGAGCGCCCCACGCTCGTGAACGCCATCCGCGCCGAACCGGAGCTCGGCGCCCCAGCGCGCGGCGGTCTGCCTGCCACCCGGGTGGAACGCACCGAGACGGGCTGGCGGCTCAACGGGCACAAGGGCTTCGGCACGGGCTCCGAGGGGCTCGCGTATCACGCCGTGTGGGCCGCGACCGACGACGAAGATCCGCTGATCGGGCACGTCATCGTGCCAGCGGGAACCCCGGGCATCCAGATCATCGAAACGTGGGATCACCTGGGCCTTCGCGCCACCAGTACCCACGACATCGTCTACACGAACGTCGAGGTGCCGTTCGACAACTTCCGCGGTGTGCCCGTTTCGCAGGCGCCCAGTGAGAAGGGCGGCGCGGGCGGGCTCAGCCTGTCGATCAGTGCGCTCTACCTCGGTATTGCTCGTGCCGCGCAGAAGTTCTTCACCACGTTCGCGAACGAGCGCATCCCGTCGTCACTCGGCCGGCCGATTGCGACCACCGAGCGCATCCAGTCGATCGCGGGCGAGATCGAGGCGCACCTCGTGCAGGCCGAAGAGGTGCTCTACGGTTTGGCCGGGCGTATCGACGCGGGCGATGCGGATGCCCTGCAGCGCTCACTGCTCGCGAAACTGATCATCACCCGATCGGCCATCACCGCCGTGCAGACCGCCGTCGCGGCCTTGGGCAACCCGGGCCTCACCCGCAACAACCCGCTCGAGCGGCACCTGCGCAACGTTCTGTGTTCGCGCGTGCACCCGCCGCAAGACGACGCGGCGCTGGTCATCGCTGGCAAGCGAGTGCTCTCGTCGTACGGCGCCTGACCGCGACTCACGCCTGACGCACCCGGTTTGCACCACCCACCACCCACCACCACATCCGCCCGAATCACTCCATAGCAAGGAAAACCCGATCGTGAACATCCACCCATTCCGACACAAACGGCGCCTGGCCCTTGCGGCCAGCGCGCTCGCCCTCGCGACAGTCACGGCGCTGAGCGGTTGCGCCGCCGGCTCCTCCACCGACGCCTCGGCGACCGGCGGCACCGACACGGCCACTCCGGTGGCAGGGGGCACCCTGAAGCTCGCCTTCTGGGATGACCAGCAGGGCTGCATCGACCCGAACCAGGTGTACTGGATCGAGTCGCGCTCCATCGACCGGCAGATCGCCGATTCGCTGACCGATCAAGACCCCAACACGGGCAAGATCGTGCCGTGGCTCGCCACCAGCTGGACGGCCAACGACAACGCCACCCAATTCACCTTCACCCTGCGAGACGGCGTGACCTTCAGCGATGGTGAGAAATTCGACGCCACCGCGGTGAAGACCGCGTACGACGCCACCTACGCGCTCGGCGCGAAGTCGCTGCTCGGTGTGAGCTACCTCGCGGGTTACGACTCGACGACCGTGATCGACCCCACCCACGTGCAGGTGAATTTCAAGACCCCGAACTCGGCGTTCTTGCAGGCGACCTCGACCACGACCCTCGCGATTCTCGCCCCGGCGACCTACCAGCAGACGCCTGAAGCTCGCTGCGCCGGCAACATCATCGGCTCGGGCGCGTTCACACTCGACAACTACACGGCCGCGAAGTCGGCGCATCTGACGAAGCGCACCGGCTACGCCTGGGCGTCGAGCCTGGTGAAGAACCAGGGTGACGCCTACCTCGACGCGATCGATGTGACGTACATCAAGGAAGACAGCGTGCGCAACGGCGAGCTGACCAGCGGCCAGATCGACATCGCGTGGCCTCGGCTGCCGATCTCCGATGCCGACCAGCAGGTGCTGAAGGCTGCGGGTGACACGATCCAGTCGCGGGCACTGCCGGGCATCAGCTACGTGCTGACATCGAATGTCACCGCCGGTCACCCTCTCTCCGACACGCTCGTTCGCCAGGCCCTGCAGAAGTCGATCGACCGCGGCACCTACGCCTCGACGATCTTCTGGGGCGACTACCCGGTCGTGAAGAGCCCGGTCGAATCGACCACGCCGTTCGCCGCCGACGAGTCGAGCCTGTTAGCGTTCGACCCCACCGGAGCCAAGGCGCTGCTCGATCAGGCCGGCTGGACCGTCGGATCTGACGGCTATCGCTACAAAGACGGCCAGAAGCTGACGTTGAGCGAGCCCCTCACCACGAGCGGTGCGGGCGACCAGCTGCTGCAAGACCAACTCAAGCAGGTGGGCATCGACCTCGAGCTTGAGGTCGTCACTACGGCGCAGTACACGCAGAAGACCGGCGCGGGCGACTACGACCTGGTGGGCACCTACTACACGCGGGCAGACCCGAGCGTTCTGGGTTCGGTATTCGACCAGGCGCTCACAAAGGCGCCGACCGCTGTGAACAGTCAGGATGCCGCGACCGCGGCCATCGTGAGCGCCGACTTCGCGAAGGGTCTGCAGACGACGGATGACACGGCCAGAGCGGCTGCGTACTCCGATCTGCAGAAGACGCTCATCACCGAAGGAGTGACCTTCCCCGTCTACGAGCGCTTGCAGCTCGCCGGGGTGTCGCCCAAGGTGCACGGATTCGCCTTCACCTCTGAGGGCTTCCTGCGGGCCAACGACATCTGGCTGGAGCAGTAGGAACAATGTACGCACGTTACGTTTCCGGCCGCGTTCTGCAGGCGGTGCTCGTTCTGTGGGCGGCCTACACGGTGACCTTCATCGTGCTCTACCTGCTGCCGAGCGACCCGGTACAGCTGTTGCTCGCGGCCGGAAACGTCGACGTGTCGCAAGTCACTCCCGATCAGCTGGCGAGCCTGAAGCACGAATACGGGCTCGACCAGCCGGTGTACGTGCAGTACTTCACCCAGCTGTTCAACTTCGTCACCGGAAACTTCGGCGAGTCGATTTCGAAGAACGTTCCGGTGACTCAGCTGCTGTCGCAACGGCTGCCGTCGACACTCGCACTCGGTGCCTCTGCCGTGTTACTGGCCGTCGTGTTGGGGGTGGGTACGGCATCCCTCGCCGTGTTCGCCCGAGTGACGTGGCTGAAGGTGTTCTTGTCGCGGCTGCCCTCCATCGGGGTTTCGCTGCCGCCGTTCTTCGTGGGGCTGCTGCTGATTCAGGTGTTCGCCTTTCAGCTACGCTGGTTTCCGGCCACCGGAGACAACGGGCCGCAATCGCTCGTGCTGCCGTCGATCATGATGGCGATTCCGACGGCCGCGCTGCTGGCGCAGGTGCTGACGAGAAGCCTCGAAGACACGCTTGCCGAACCATACGTAGTGACCGCCAGGGCCAAGGGATTGTCGCGTTCGGGCATCCAATGGAAGCACGCGTTTCGCAATGCGGCTCTTCCGGCGCTGACCCTGTTGGGGCTGTTGCTCGGCGCGACGCTCACCGAGGCGGTCGTCGCCGAGACGGTGTTCACGCGCAACGGAATCGGCAAGCTGGCTCAGGAGTCGGTGCTGCAGCAAGACGTGCCGGTTGTGCAGGCGATTGTGGTGATCGCGGCGGCGCTCTTCGTGATCGTGAACCTGATCATCGATCTCGTGTATCCGTTACTCGACCCGCGCATCGTGCATGGGCAGCGGGTGACCTGATGCGCGCGGTCTTGTCGGTCTGGGGATGCCGCTGTCGGTGTCTGCGCCCGTTCGGTGCATCTGCGACTGCTCGCGCAGGGGCGTTTGCGCCGGACCAGCGCGGATAACGGCCTCTGCTCGCGCAGTTGCAGTCGCAGTTGCAGATGCAGATGCTCCGCACAAGCGGATAGCGGCCCGCGCACACCCCCACACCCGCCCCCCCCATCACCACAATGAGGAGTCACCATGGCACTCGACACCGCATTACCCCGCAGCCTCGAGGAGGCTGAGGAGCAGACGTTCTCACCTCACCCCGACGGCGGTGCCGCGCCCGCGCCCGAGCACGGCCCCCGCGGCACGGAGCCCGCGGCGGGGCCTGTCGCGGGGCACGGTCGGCGCGATCGCCTCGCACGCACCGGGCGTAAGGTTCTGCGCCGACCCGGCCTGGTTGTGGCGATACTGCTCGTGCTGTTCGTCATCGTCTCGGCGGTGTTCCCGTTTCTCTTCACGCACTACGACCCGTACGCGACCGTGCCTGTCGACAAGCTGAAGCCGCCGAGCCTCGCGCACCTGTTCGGAACCGACGAGATCGGCCGCGACCTGTTCACTCGGGTGCTGTACGGCTCGACCCTCACGATTCAGGCGACGCTGGCGGCCGTCTCGATCGCAATCGTCGTGGGCCTCGCGCTCGGCGTGGTCACCGGCTTCTTCGGCGGCTGGATCGACGTGCTGTTCATGCGCTTCGTCGATGTGATGCTGGCCATCCCGCGCCTGCTGCTCGCTTTGGTGATCGTCACGGCCCTCGGGTTCGGTACGATTCCCATCTCGATCGCGGTCGCTGTGGGAATCGTTCCCGGATTCGCTCGCATCACGCGGGCCGAGGTGCTGAAGGTGAAGAATCTGCCCTACATCGAAGCGGCCCGCACGGGCGGCGCGTCGTGGCTGCGCATCCTGTTCCGGCACATTCTGCCGAACTCGTGGGGCCCGGTATTCGTGCTCGCGGTGCTCGATTTCGGGGTGGCGATTCTCGCCATCTCGGCGCTCAGCTTTCTGGGCTTCGGTGCGGCTCCGCCCGCGGCCGAGTGGGGCACCCTCATCGCCAACGGCCGCAACTTTCTCATCACCTCGCCCTGGCTGAGCCTGCTGCCCGGCCTGTTCGTGGGGCTGGTCGTGTTCAGCCTGAACCATATTTCGAAGTCGATCGAGGAGCTGCAGCGTTGAGTGCGAACGTTTCGGGCGTGGCCCGGCCGGCGAGCGCGGGTTCGGCAACGGATGCCCGGCCCACGCCCATCGTCGAGATCAGCAATCTCTCGGTGACGTACAGCCGCGACGGGCGCAAGGCTGCTGCCGTGTCCGACCTCTCGGTCACCATCGCTCCGGGCGAGACCGTGGCGATCGTGGGGGAGTCCGGCTCGGGCAAGAGCACCACCGCGAATGCGCTTCTCGGGCTGCTGCCGAGTGGCGGCGAGGTCACGGGCGGCGTGATCCGGGAAGATGGCTCCGACATAACCCATGCGTCGGAGAAGGTGCTGCGGGGCATCCGGGGCCGCGTGATCGGCTTGATACCGCAAGACCCGATGGTGGCGCTGAACCCGACGCTGCGCATCGGGCCGCAGGTCGCTGAGGCCGTGCGCCGGCGCGGAAACGTGCCGAAGCGCTCGCTTGACGCCGAGGTGGTCGAGGTTCTCGAGGCCGCCGGGCTCGACAACGCGGTGCTGCGGGCGAGGCAGTACCCCCACGAACTGTCGGGCGGTATGCGGCAGCGCGTGCTCATTGCGATCGCGCTGGCCGGCGAGCCGCAGTTGATCGTGGCCGACGAGCCGACAAGCGCTCTGGATGTGACGGTTCAGAAACGCATTCTCGATCACCTCGCGTCGCTGGTGGCGTCACGAGGTATCTCGTTGCTGATCATCACGCACGATCTCGGTGTCGCCGCCGATCGTGCCGACCGGGTGCTGGTGATGCAGGGCGGCCGTGTGGTGGAACAGGGGCGGCCGGCCGACATACTGGTGGCGCCGGAAGAGGAGTACACGAAGCGGCTGATCGCGGCGGCCCCTGGGCTGACGAGCGATGGGCGCGTGAAGGTGCGGTTCGGGGTGGTACCGGTGAGCCGTGGTGCCGGTGCGAACGACGGCGGAGTCCTGTCGGCGGCCGGCCCTGCGCCGGCGCCGGCGCCTGGTGCTGGTGCACGTGACGGTGGCGTCGCGGCGGGTTCGGCTGCGGTCGGCGACCGCTCGGTGAGCAGTGACGACAGGGCGCCGGTACCGATTCTGTCGATCGTGGGCGTCACGAAAGACTACCGGCTGCCCCGCTCACCCGACGGCGAGCGTACGTTCCGGGCGATCGACTCGGTGTCTCTCGACGTGCCGGCCGGCCAGACGCTGGCGATCGTCGGCGAGTCGGGGTCTGGCAAGACGACAACACTGCGGGTGGCGCTGGGGCTCGAAAAGCCCACCGCCGGGCGCGTGTTCTTCGAAGGCGTCGACATCACCGATAAGGGCTGGCGCGAGTTGCGGCCGCTGCGGCAGCGTTTTCAGCTGGTGCATCAGAATCCGTTCTCGTCGCTCGACCCGAAGTTCACGGTCGGGCAGTCGATCGTCGAACCGTTGGTGTCGTTCGGCATCGGCGACCGTGCGTCGAGGCAGGCCAGGCTGCGAGAGCTGCTCGACCAGGTGGCGCTGCCGGCCGGATTCGCCGACCGCCGCCCCGCCGAACTCTCGGGTGGTCAGCGGCAGCGCGTCGCGATCGCTCGCGCACTCTCGGTGAAACCCGACCTCGTGTTTCTCGACGAACCGGTTTCAGCACTCGACGTGTCGGTGCAAGAGCAGATACTCAACCTGCTCGCGACGCTTCAAGAAGAGCTCGGCGTGAGCTACCTGTTCATTTCGCACGACCTCGCTGTAGTCGCTCAACTCGCGCACCGCGTGGCTGTGCTGAACCGCGGGGTCGTAGTGGAGCAGGGAACGACGATCGAGGTGTTCACGAACCCGCAGAGCGAGTATACGAAGGCGCTGCTCGACGCGATTCCGGGTAGGGGGCGGGCGGCGGGTAGCGCGGTGGCCGACTCGGTCGCGGCGCACGCCGGGGCGTACTCCGTGGCTGCTTCATCGACGGCAACAGCGGCACCACGAGAAGGAGTCACCACATGACCAGGTACGTCGTCATCGGCGCGGGCGCGATCGGCGCCATTCTCGCTGCACAGTTTCAGCTCGCCGGAATCGACGTGGTGCTGGTCGCCCGAGGTGAGAACCTGGCGAGCATCCGGAGTCACGGGCTGACCGTACGGCGGCCGGCGTTCACCGAGACGGTGCAGCTCGAGGTCGTCGGGTCTGCCGTTGAGCTCGAGCTCAACCACGACGACGTACTCGTGCTCGCCACGAAGACGCAAGATGTCGAGGCCGCGCTCAGTTCGTGGGCGTGGGTTGCGGTACGGGATGCCTCGGGCGAGGCGACTCTGCTGGGCGCCGACCTGCCCATTCTGACGTTTCAGAACGGCCTCAGCACCGAAGACCTCGCGCTGCGCCGGTTCGCGCGCGTGTACGGGGTGTCGATCGGAATTGCGGCGAGCTACCTGTCGCCGGGTGAAGTGGTTTCACCGTCGTATCCGGTGGTGGGAGTGGCGTGGCTCGGGCGGTACGCGGGTTCAGGTGCCGGCGGTGGTGCTGCTGCAGGCGCGCGTGCCGACCGTGGTGCGGGCGCTGGTGCTGTGGGCGCGGGTGGCGGTGCGGGTGCTGGTGCTAGCTCAGGTGCCGGGGGTGGTGCCGGCGCGGGTGGCGGTGCGGGTGCTGGTGCTGCGGGCGCGGGTGGCGGTGGGGGTGCTGGTGCTGCGGGTGGGGGTGCTGGTGCCGGGGCAGACGCCGGGTCGCCGACGCAGCCCGACGAGCAGCAGGAGCGCTACGCTGACGACCTTCGCCGGGCCGGCTACGAGATTCACAGCGTGCCCGACATCGCCCCCTGGAAGGCGCGAAAGCTGCTCGGCAATGTGGTCAATGGCCTCGACGTGCTCGCCGCGACCAACGACGAGCGGGCCGAAGCGCGCTCTCTCGTCGTCGCCGAGGCTCGGGCGGTCTTCGAGGCGGCGGGTGTCGCGGTTCCGGATGCCGCGGCCATCGCCTCGGCGGGCGGAGACGGATTCTCGCTGAAAATCGAGCCTGTGCCGGGCCACACTCTCGGGCGGCTCTCGACCTGGCAGAGTTTCGCACGCGGCGCCTCGAGCGAGGTGGACTATCTGAACGGCGAAATCGTACTCATCGCCCGAAAGGCCGGGCTTTCGGCTCCGCTGAACGAGCGGCTGCAAAGACTCCTTGGCGCACAGGCGCAGGGGGGTGCCGCGCCGGGCTCCGTGCCGATCTCGGCGTTGTACGCGGGCGCCGAGGTGGCGCCGGTGCCCGTCTAGCCCGGCTCGCCTGGCGTAGCCGACTCGCCTATCCCGCCCCGCCTCGCGTAGCCGACCCGCCTGGCGTAGCCGACTCGCCCAGCCCGCCCCGCCTCGCGTAGCCCGACTCGCCCGGGTCGCCCCGCCTCGCGTAGCCGACCCGCCTCCGCCAGACCCGACCCGCCCCGGGTCGCCACGCCCCGCAAGGCCGTGCCACCCAACCTCCCACACCCACCAGCCCCCCCCAACCCGGACCGCCACCCCCCACGACGGCACCACCCTACGACGGCACCACCCTACGACGGGCACCACCCTACGACGGCACCACCCCACGACACCGCCACCCCTACGACGGCACCACCCCTACGACGGCACCACCCCTACGACGGCCCCACCCTCCCGCGCCAAACGGGGGAGTCACAGAAGAACGGAACGACCGAGCATGACGAGTGACGCGACCACGAGCATCCGTGCCGATTCGAGCACTTCGGTGGCGGACGCCGCGTCAGCCGAGCCACGCGAGGCCGGCTGGCTCCAGCCGCTGTTCGACGCCGTCTCGTCGTACTCGGTCGACCCCGACGAGACGGCCGCCGCGGGCCTCGACCGTTCGGGCACGCAAGCGATCGGAACGCCGACGGTCGTCATCTACGCCCGATCGGTCGCCGATGTCGTTGCGACCCTGGCATTCGCCAACACGAACCGTGTCTCGGTGGTGACGCGCGGCGCCGGCTCCGGTCTCACGGGCGGGGCGGTCGCGGGCGCCGGCGAGATCGTGCTCGACCTGCACCATTTGAACGCCATCACAGACCTGAACCCCGTCGACGGCACGGCCACGGTCGAACCCGGTGTCATCACCGCCGACCTCGATCGCGCGGCGGCCGAACACGGCCTTTTCTACGCGCCCGATCCCGGCAGCGTCGAACTCTCGACCATCGGCGGCAACATCGCCACCAACGCCGGCGGCCTGCGCGGCGCGAAATACGGTGTCACGCGCGACGCCGTGCTGGCGCTCGATGTGGTGCTGGCGGATGGCCGGCACCTCCACGTGGGCCGCGACACCGTCAAAGGTGTGGTGGGCTACGACCTCGCCGGCCTGTTCGTCGGGTCGGAGGGAACCCTGGGCGTGGTGGTGGGGGCCACGGTGCGACTGCTTCCGCGCCCGGCGGGGCAGGCGACGGCTGCCGCGTACTTCGACACGGTCGAAACGGCGGCCCGGGCATCCGTCGCCCTGGCGACAGCTGGTGTCAGGCCCAGCGTGATCGAGCTGGTCGACGGCAAGACGCTCGAGGCGATCGACGAATTGCGCGGCAGTGCACTGGCCGGGCGTGGCGGCGCATTTCTGCTCGTGCAGACCGACGGGTTCGGGGCGCTCGCCGAGATCGACGTGGTCGCCGCGGTGCTGCGGCGCACCGCACTGTCGGTCGACATCACCGAAGACGCGGCCGTTGCGGCGACCCTCTCGGCCGCCCGTCGCGACGCTTTACCGTCGATCGAGGCTCGCGGGCGGGTGCTGATCGAAGACATCGCGGTTCCGCGTTCGCGTCTGGCCGAGGCGTTCGCCGGAGTCGCCGAGATCTCCGCCCGAACCGGCATCGAGATCTACGCGTTCGCGCACGCCGGTGACGGCAACGTGCACCCCATCATCGTGATTCCGGGCGACGGGCCGCTCACGTCGGTTCCGCCCGAGGCGCAGGCCGCTGCCGACGAGATCTTCGCGCTCGCTCTGCGGTTGGGGGGCACTCTGACCGCCGAACACGGCATCGGTCTACTGAAGCGCAACTGGGTCGAGCGCGAGGTCGGGCCGGATGCCCGGCAACTCTTCCGCACCCTGAAGACCCTCTTCGACCCCAACGGCATCCTCAACCCCGGCAAATCCATCTGAGCACCCCCTCCCTCCTCCCCCCCCCTCGCCCGCCGCCCGGCGAGAGAAGCATTCTGAGACGAGAGAAGCCGCCGCAACGGCGTTTCTCGTCCGATAACGCTTCTCTCGCCTGGCGCGGGGCGCGGCGTTTCAGCGGGCCGGACTCCCGAATCTGGCGCAGTGCGCCACCGAGGTGCCGCGTGGCTACTCTGCGGAGTCGGTGAACGAGGTCGCCTGCAGCACGATGCCGTTGCCGTCGGGGTCGTCGAAGGTCACGAAGGTGCCCCAGGGCGCCCGCTCGACGTCTCCGATCGTCACTCCGAGGCGGCGCAACCGCTCGACCTCTCCCTCGAGATCATCCGTCTCGAGCACGATGCCCTTCGCCGAGCCGGCCGGCATGCTCTCGAACCACGTCACCAGGGTGATCGCGGTCTGCGAGCCGGGCGGCGACACCAGCACCCAGCGCATGTCGGGCCCCATCTGCACATCGCTCATCAGTTCGAAGCCCAGGGTGTTCACGTAGAAATCACGCGCCCGGTCTTGGTCGCTGACCGGAACCGAAAAGAGCTGTACATGCGTGATCGTCATGCCCACATCATCCGCGTCGGCACCCCCTCGCGTCAACCGCTGCCCCGGCACAATGGATCACAAAAATCGCCCCAAAACTCGAGATTTGGGGCGATTTTTGTGATCTGTGTCGGAGTGCGGTGGGGAGGGAGGAGGGGAGGGGGGGTATCAGCGCGGGGTCGAGCCCAGGCGCTGGGCGGCGCGGTATTGCGTCATGATGCGGGGAACCGTAGCCTCCGCGAGCTCCGCCGCGAAGGAGACAGGCCAGGTGGGGCGGGCTCCGGTGAGAGTCCAGGCGGCCTGACGGGCGGCACCGTCGGCGACGTACTCGCCGGGGGTGGGGATGGAGACCGGCACGTCGAAGACTTGAGCCGCGACCGCCTGTACGGCTGCGTTCTGGGCGGCGCCGCCGACGAGCAAGACCCGCCGGGCATCCACCCCCAGCGATCGAACGGCGGCCAGACCGTCGGCCAACGCGCAGAGCATGCCCTCGATGCCAGCCCTGGCCAGGTTTTCACGGGTGGAGCTGGCGAGCGTGAGGCCGGCGAGCGTGGCCGTGGCATCGGGCAGGTTGGGGGTGCGTTCGCCCTCGAAGTAGGGCACCAGCACGACTCCGCCCGAGCCGGGTTCGGCACCCTGGGCGAGACGCGCCAGTTCGTCGTAGTCGACGCCGAGCAGGGTGCTGATGGAGGTGAGCACGCGGGCGGCGTTGAGAGTCGCGACCAGCGGAAGGAAGGTGCCCGCGGCGTCGGCGAAGCCCGCGACGGTTCCGGTCACGTCAGCCACGGGATGATCGGTGACAGCGAATGCGGTACCCGAGGTTCCGATGCTGATGACCACGTCGCCCGCGGTGGCGTTGAGGCCGAGCGCGGCGCCGGCGTTGTCGCCCGCGCCGGCTCCGACGAGAATGCCGGCGGGGATGAGCGAGGAGGGCGCGGAGCCGGCGGTTCCGGCGGCCCAGGCGGCGTCACCGGGGTGGTCGACGGTCACGCCTGCAACCTCGCCCGTCTGCACGATGCGCGGCAGGATGACCGGGGCGGACTCATCGCCGGCCGAGTACCTCACGGTACTGGCGTACTCGCCGCTCAGGGCGGCAGGACCAGCGTTGCCTGTGGTGTCGGCGTTGCCTGGGGCAATGGCGTTGTCTGCGGTGTCGGGGTTGCCTGGGGAACCTGCGTTGTCTGCGGAACTGGCGTTGCTCGCGGTGTCAGAGTCACCCGTCCCGCCGGCGTCACCTGCAGAACCAGCTTCGTCTGGCGTGTGGGCGTTCCCCGCGCCGGCGCCGCCGACAGCGGCAACACCACTGACACTCGGCGGCTCGAGGGGGGCTTCGCCGGTGCTGTCGTCGAGGCCGAAACTGCCGAAACCGGGCTGTACCTCGTCGAGGAGTTCGTCGAGCAGCTCATCGACACGATCGGCTTCGGCGCCTTCGATCTCTTCGATGGCGGCCTCGGCCACCCCCAGCGCCTCCACGGCCGGCCGGCCGAACGCGACCTCGAACAGGGCGAAGTCGTACGCGTTCGCGGCCGGGCTCCAGTAGGAGGTGCCACTTGCGTCGGAGCGGTCGGAGGTCAGGGCATCCAGAACCGGCCCGAGCGGAGACTCGTCGGCAGGCCCATAGCCGAGCAGCCGCCAGGTGAGCCAGTCGTGCGGCAGGGCGACGGCGGCGACACGCGCGGCGTTCTCAGGCTCGGTGTCGGCGAGCCAGCGCAGTTTCGTCGCGGTGAACGAGGCGACCGGCAGCGAGCCGGTGCGCTCGGCATAGACTTCGGCGCCGACCTCGGCGATCAGGGCGGATGCCGCGGCTGCACTGCGGGTGTCATTCCAGAGTAGCGCGTCACGAATCACGCGCCCCGCGGCGTCGAGCACTACCATGCCGTGCTGCTGCCCCCCGATCGACACGGCAGACACGTCGGCGAGACCGCCCGCGTCGGCGATGGCGGATTGCAGGGCATCCCACCACGCCGCGGGGTCGACCTCGGTGCCCTCTGGATGCCCGGCTCGCCCCTCGCGTATCAGCGCACCGCTCTCGGAGTCGCGCACCACGACCTTGCAACTCTGCGTACTCGAATCGACACCGGCGACGAGGCTCATGGGCGGGTTCCTAACGTTCAGCGTGTTGCATGCGAGAGTTGCGCAAAAGCACCTGCGATCGCGATTTTAGGTGCTTTTGCGCAACCTCGGGGGTGTGTCGAGTGACCCGCGCGCCCCGACCGGGATGGAGGATGCGCGGTTAGCGCGCGCCCGTCAGGTGCTCGAGGGCGAGCTGGTTGAGGCGCACGAAGCCGAAGCCCTTGGCGTTGTAGTACGCAGAGGCATCGAAGTCTTCGAAGGCCGAACGATCGGCAAGCAGCTCGGTGTACGACTCACCCGCGGCGAGCGTGGGCTCGGCGAGCTCGGTCACCTTCGAGAACGCGAGCGCCTCCTGCACCTCGGGGTCGGCGCGGAAGGCTGCGGCGCGCTCTTTCAGCAGCAGGTAGGCGCGCATGTTCGCGGCAGCCGAATCCCAGACGCCGGTGATGTCCTCCGTGCGCGACGGCTTGTAGTCGAAGTGGCGCGGGCCGTCGTAGGTGGGGCCGCCGGTGGGCGATCCGTTCTCAAGCAGGTCGACCAGCGCGAACGCGTTGTACAGGTCGCCGTGGCCGAACACGAGGTCTTGGTCGTACTTGATTCCGCGCTGGCCGTTGAGGTCGATGTGGTAGAGCTTGCCCTGGTAGAGCGCCTGGGCGATGCCCGACGCGAAGTTCAGCCCGGCCATCTGCTCGTGCCCGACCTCGGGGTTCACACCCACGAGTTCGGGGCGCTCGAGGGTCTGAATGAACGCCATCGCGTGCCCGACGGTCGGCAGCAGGATGTCGCCACGCGGTTCGTTCGGCTTCGGCTCGATGGCGAAACGAATGTCGTAACCCTTGTCGGTGACGTAGTCGCCGAGCAGGTTGACGGCCTCGCGGTAGCGCTCGAGCGCCGAACGGATGTCTTTGGCCGCGTCGTACTCGGCGCCTTCGCGCCCGCCCCACATGACGAACGTCTTCGCGCCCAGCTCGGCGGCGAGGTCGATGTTGCGCAGCACCTTGCGCAGCGCGAACCGGCGAACCGCGCGGTCGTTTGAGGTGAATCCGCCGTCTTTGAACACCGGTGCGCTGAACAGGTTGGTGGTGACCATCGGAATGATCAGTCCGGTGTCGGCCAGCGCGCCCTTCAGGCGGTCGATCTGGTTCTGGCGCTCGGCATCGGTGGAGCCGAAGGCGAAGAGGTCGTCGTCGTGAAAGGTCAGGCCGTAGGCGCCGAGCTCTGAAAGCCGGTTGACGGCCTCAACAACATCGAGCGGGGCGCGGGTCGGGCCGCCGAACGGGTCGGCGCCGTTGTAGCCGATGGTCCAGAGTCCGAATGAGAACTTGTCGTCGCGAGTGGGAGTGAGAGACATGCTGTAGTGCTCCAGTCAGCATCATTGGTGATACAGGTCGTTGGGTGTGGGGTGACTGCTAAATAGTTACCACGCCCAACATATTCCGGATGCACGGCTGATGTCAAAGGCAATGTGGTGACCCGAGCGTGTCGGCGCGCTGCCGCTCGCTTTGGCTGGAGCGGGCCTGGCGGTATAAGTTTGAGGCGTCAACAAAGTTGCGCAGCTCGAACCGAGAGGATCACCGATGACGCTCACCCGTGCATCCCGCCCCCTCAGCGCCGGAGTCGGCAACAGCAACGACCAGACCAGGCGGCACAACCTCTCGACGATTCTGACCATGCTGCATCACGGTGGCGCGCAGACCCGTGCGCAGCTGACCCGGCAGTCGGGGCTGAATCGTTCGACGATCGGCGCCCTCGTCACCGAACTCGCCGAACTGGGGCTGGCCTACGAAACCGAGCCAGAAGATTCGGGGCTGGTCGGGCGGCCCAGCCCGATCGTGCACGCTAACGAAAAAGTGGTCGCGGTCACGGTGAACCCCGATGTCGACGCCATCACGATCGGGGTCGTGGGGCTCGGCGCTGAGTTGCACAAGCGGATCCGGTTCGAGACGGCGAGTGTGCCGACCGTGCGTGAAGCGGTGAACGTGGTGTCGGCGGTGCTGGCCGGCATGCGCAGCGAACTTGACGCGCAGTTTCGGGTGGTGGGTGTGGGCATTGCGATTCCCGGTCTGGTGAACTCCGACGACGGCACGGTGCTGTTGGCGCCGCACCTCGGCTGGCACGACGAGGCAGTCGCCGAGCCGATCTCGGCTGCGCTCGGTTACCCTGCGCGGGCCGCGAACGATGCCGGGCTGGCGACCGTGGCCGAGAGTCTGTTCGGCAGCGGCCGGGGCGTGAACGACCTGGTGTACCTGAACGGCAGCGCCAGCGGCATCGGCGGCGGCGTTCTGGCGGGCGGCTCGATGCTGCGCGGAGCGCAGGGCTTCGCAGGCGAACTGGGTCATACGCTGGTGAACAGTGCGGGCATCCGGTGCCATTGCGGCAAGGTGGGGTGCCTCGAAACCGAGGTGAACCTCGGGCGACTGCTCGCGGTGCTCGGGCGCGACAGTCTCGGGCTCGATGAGCTCGACGCGTTGCTGGTCCCGGATGCTGCGGGCGGTGCCCTGGCGCCGGAGGTGCAGGCCGAGGTCGACCGGCAGCTCGACGTGCTCGCGCTGGCGATCGGCAACTTCATCAGCGTCTTCAACCCCGAATCGTTCGTGCTGGGCGGGTTTCTCGGCTCGTTGTACGGGGCGAACCCGGAGCGCCTGCGCGCCGCCGTGAAAGACGTTACGTTGGGAACGTTGGGGGATTCGGTTCGCATCGACCGAGCGCAGTTGCGGTCGCGGCTGTTGACGATCGGCGCGGCCGAGCTGGCGTTCGGCGACGTGCTCGCCGACC
Source organism: Subtercola sp. (assembly GCA_025463745.1). Lineage (GTDB taxonomy): Bacteria > Actinomycetota > Actinomycetes > Actinomycetales > Microbacteriaceae > Subtercola. The sequence continues at coordinate 9,209 of JAODBB010000087.1, read as the reverse complement.
CGGCCGGCATGCACTTCTGACGCGCCTTCTCCCTTCCGCACCCCGATCAGCCCCGCTCACTTCACTCATCCCGCCTTCCGCTCCCACATACTCCCCGCTCCCTCATTCATCCCGCTTCTTCCCCCTACTTCTCTTTTCACCCCTCCACCCGCCCCACATGGGAGCCACTTTCCGGCAGCTATTTCGCACTTTCGGGCCGCAGAGTGACTTTCGCAATTCCGTTCGATCGAGGAACCTCTGTGAGTATCGCCGTGCATCCTGGGGATGCCCTCACCCGCCGCCAGCGCACCGTTTACGTCGTGATACTCGGGGCGCTCAGTGCGCTCGGGCCGTTCACGATCGACCTGTACCTGCCGGCCTTCCCCGCGCTCGAGGCCGACCTCAACGTGCCGGTCACGATCATCCAGCTCACCCTCACGGGCACGACGATCGGTTTCGCGCTCGGGCAACTGCTGGTGGGGCCGTGGAGTGACGCGGTGGGCCGCCGGCTACCGCTGATCGTGGCGACGGCGGTGCACATCGCGGCGTCGTTCGGTGCCGCGATGGCTCCGAACGTGGAGGTGCTGGGGCTGTTCCGGGTGCTTCAGGGCGTCGGCGCGGCAGCCGGCGGGGTGATCGCGATTGCCATGATTCGCGACCTGTTCGCCGGGCATCCACTCGTTCGGATGCTCGCCCGCATGTCACTCATCACCACGGTCGCCCCCGTAATCGCCCCCGTGATCGGCTCGCAGTTGCTGCAGATCATGAACTGGCGCGGAATCTTCTGGGTGCTCACCGCCTACGGCTTCGTCATTCTGCTGGCTGTGCTGCTCTGGATCGTGGAGACGCTGCCGAAATCGCGAAGGCACGACCGCGGCCATACGAGCATTCGGCAGCGCTATCGCTCGGTGCTCTCAGACCGCGTTTTCGTGGGCGTTGCGATCATCGGCGGCATGACGTTCTCGGGGCTGTTCTCGTATCTGTCGGCCTCGCCGTTTCTGTTTCAGGTCGTATACGCGTTCAGCCCGCAGCAGTACGGGCTGTTGTTCGCCTCGAACTCGATCGGCCTGATCATCGGTATTCAGACCAGCGCGCGGCTGATCCGGCGGGTGCCGCCGCAGTGGATTCTGGCCTGCTCCACGGTGCTGTTGCTGGTGGCGGCGCTCGCGATCGTGGTGCTCGACACGCACGGCGCCGGGTTGTGGGGCGTGCTTGTACCTCTGTGGTTCTTCTTGTTGGCGTGCGGGCTGGGTTCGCCGTGCATCCAGGTGCTCGCGTTGAACAACCACGGGCATGAGGCGGCAACCGCGGCCTCGTTGTTGGGTGCGGTGAACTTCGGGCTGGCCGGCCTCGTCTCGCCCATCGTCGGTGCGTTCGGGGTGGCGACGGCCGTGCCCATGGGGTCGGTGATGGCGTGCACCGCCGTGGTGTCGATCGTGGTGCTCTGGGTCGTGGTGCGGCCCCGCTCGGTCGCCTCCATCACGCACTGACGCGGGGTCGAACATCCGCTGACTCGTGTCGATCGTGCCGCACGGCGTTGATCGCACGCTGACCCGAAGCGCTCACGCAGTGACTCGTGCCGATCTCGCGGTCACTGCACTTTCGTCGGAGCACAGCGGATGTGCCGGCCATACGGGTTGCGATGGGGCTGTGCTCCGCCGAAAGTCGAGTAGGTGGCGTAGGGTCGGTGGATGACCGTGCCGGGCCCCCTCACGAACCCAGCACAGGCGCGGCGCGTGCACCGGTTCTGGCCGCTGATCTCCGGCGTGATCGCCGTACTGCTCGCGGCCGTCATCGGGCTGATCATCGCGTTGCGCGACAACGGCGCTCCCACCGAGATCGACACCGATTGGATGGACGAGATCATCGAGCACCGCTCGCCGGTGTGGACGCTGCCTTCGCTGTTCATGGACTACCTCGGCGGCGGAATCGTGGGGGTGATCGTGGTACCGATCGCGATCATCGTCGCGCTGCTGCTGTTTCGGCGGCGATGGGCGGCGCTGTACTTTCTCATTGCGTCGGTACTGAGCGCAGGGCTGGTGCAACTCTTGAAGACCACGTTCGGCCGGGCGCGGCCCACGGAGATACTCGTGACGGCCGATTTCGGCTCGTTTCCGAGTGGGCACACGGCGAACGCGGCCACGATCGCGGTGTGCATGGCGATCGTCTTTCCGCGCGTGTGGGTCTGGGCGGCGGGTGCAGCCTACGTCGTGCTGATGCTGCTCAGCCGCACCTACCTGGGCGCGCACTGGCTCACCGATACGCTCGCCGGAATGCTGATCGGGGCGGGTGTGGCCGTCATCGTGTGGGCTCCGTTCGCCGTGCGACTCTACGACGAGCGATCGCGGCCGCATCCGTTCGTGCTGGTTCGCGGTACCCTCGGGCCATGAAGATACTTTTGGTGGGTGCCGGCGGGGTGGGCGACTCGATTGCCAAGATCGCCGCCCGGCGCACGTTCTACGAGCAGATCATCGTGACCGACTACGATCTCGCCCGCGCCGAGCGCACGGTGGCGTGGATCGCGGCGCGGCACACCCCCGAGATTACGGCGAAGTTCGTGGCCGATCGGATCGATGCATCCGACCCTGCCAACGTCGAAGAGGTCGCACGCCGCCACGGCGCGACCCACGTGATGAATGCCGTCGAGCCGAAATTCGTGCAGGCGATCTTCGCGGGTGCTCTGGCGGCCGACGCGAACTACCTCGACATGGCGATGAGCCTGTCTGAGCCGCACCCCACCGACCCGCAGCGCGAAACCGGCATCAAGCTCGGTGACGACCAGTTCGCGCAAGGCCCTGACTGGGAGCAGAAGGGCAGGCTCGCCCTCGTGGGCATGGGCGTCGAGCCCGGGCTGTCAGACGTATTCGCGCGCTACGCGGCCGACCACCTGTTCAGCGAGATCGACGAACTCGGCACGCGCGACGGCGCCAATCTCGTGGTGAAGGACGACGAGGGTAACGAGATCTTCGCCCCGAGCTTCAGCATCTGGACCACCATCGAAGAGTGCCTGAACCCACCGGTGATCTGGGAGAAAGACCGCGGCTGGTTCACGACGCCGCCGTTCAGCGAGCCAGAGATCTTCGACTTTCCCGATGGCATCGGCCCGGTCGAATGCGTCAACGTCGAGCACGAAGAGGTTCTGCTCATGCCGCGCTGGGTCGACGCCAAACGCGTCACCTTCAAGTACGGGCTCGGCAACGAGTTCATCGGCATTCTGAAGACGCTGCACCAGCTCGGCCTCGACAAGACGGCACCGCTCACCGTTCGTTCGGCAGGCGGCCCGGTCGAGGTCGCCCCGCGAGACGTCGTTGCCGCAGGTCTGCCCGACCCGGCAACGCTGGGCCCGCGGATGACCGGCAAAACCTGTGCCGGACTCTGGGTCACCGGAACCGGAGTCGACGGGTATCCGCGTGATGTGTACCTCTATCACGTGGCCGACAACGAGTGGACGATGGCTGAGTACGAGTCGCAGTGCGTGGTGTGGCAGACCGCGCTGAACCCCGTCATCGCGCTCGAGTTGCTGGCGCTCGGCATCTGGGGCGGCAGCGGAGTACTCGGGCCCGAGGCGTTCGACGCGCTGCCGTTTCTCGAGCTGATGGCGTTGCCGGTGAACGAGGGCGGCTACGGGCAGGCGTGGGGGCTCGAAGACCGAGCGGTTTGAGTGGGCAGCCTGAGCAGTGGGCCTGAGCCGGGGGTCCTGACGCTGCTCGCCGCTGTCGCGCCCCGCAGCCGCAGTGCTAGTGCGTGAGGCTCGTCGAAGACATCAAGACGATCAGCAGCAGCGACAGTGCGGCGATTCCGCCGACGAGGCACACCACCCGCACCCACGGCCAGCGTTCGAACCAGTAGAGGTAGGGGGCGTAGTCCTCGCGCAATTGCGCGCGGGTGAGCGGCTCTGACACCGTGCGCACCGGCACTCCGTACGCCGTCGCCACCCTCTGAACGTCGTCACTGCTCCAGTACTGCCCGCGCAGCCGAAGCAGCAGTTCGCAAGACGCGTCGAACATGAAAAGCTGCGGCGCCGTTTCGAGTGATTCGCCTCGATACACCGGCACGATCACCACGCTGGCGATGCGCTTGGCCGAAATGCGACGATCGTGCGAGAAGAAGCCGTTTTCGCTGAGGCCGTCGGGCTCGAGCACGAGACGTACTCGGGAGAGCAAATACGCCGCAGTGAAGTACACCACGGCGATCACGGCCATGGCGACGAGCACACGGGGCCACGTTCCCCGCGGAATGGCGAACCAGAGCATCGCGGCGAACACCGGCAATGTGAGAGCGGCGGCGACGATCCGCGACTGAACGAACAGCTGGTGCCTGGGTCGAAGCGTGCGCGCTGAACCACCGCGAGCCGCCTGTGCCGATCCCGTGGGGTGCGATGCCGTCGCGGGTTCTGCCAACGCTGGTGCCGCCGTCGCTTGTGCGTCGGTCGGTGGTGCGTCAGTCGTTTGTGCTACTGCTGTTTCCAATTTCACCCACCCCGAGCGATGTGCCGGCCCCGCTGCCCTGCGAGGCATGGAGACAAGCATCCCTTACGAGCGCGGCGCTGTATAGGCCGCATTAATGGGGACACGACGAAGCAGCGTTAGAGTGTGTCGGCTTTTCCATCGTCGGCCGCTCGCTGATCGGCGGCAGATTGCTCGTCGGCACGCTGGTCGTCAGCCGATTGGTCGGTGGCCGGTTTACCTTCCTCGGGATGAATGCGTTTCACGTACGCTTTCTCCTCCGAGGCGCGCTCGTTGAGCAGATTCTCGAGCGCCGTGAGCTGGTGGCCGAGGTCTTCGACCTGTTTCTGGTTCGCGGCGACGCGGCTGGAGTCATTGGCCCTGGTTCTCTCGCCCAGAAAGGAGGCGAGCGTTCCGGTGATGGTGCCGATCAGGGCGACTCCGCTGAGCATGAGCCCGGCTGCCACGAGGCGACCCTGAGTGGTGATGGGCACATAGTCTCCGTAGCCGACCGTCGTCACGGTGACGATGGCCCACCAGAGGGCATCACCCAGGGTGAGGATGTTCGCTCCGGGGGTGTTCTGTTCGGCATCCAGAACCCCCAGCGCGCCGACGTAAATCGCCAGCATGAGCGTGGAGATGACGTACAGACCCACCCTGCCGCGCAGCTCGTTGCCGGCGGTTTTGCTCGGCAGCAGTTTGGTCAACTGCACCAGTCGCAGCAGGCGCAGCGGTTCGAGGGCTGGCAGGAGGGTGATGGGAATCTGGTACCAGTTCTTGCGCACCCATTGCCGCCGCTGATCGCCGGCGAGAGCGACGTTGACGATGTAATTGACCAAGAATGCGGCCCACACCACGATCATGACGCCGTAGAGAAACCATTGAGCGAAGCCGGGTTCGTTCACGATGACTTTGAATGAGTACGCGACGAGAAACAGCAGGGCGGCGATGTTCAGCGGCCACTCGGTTGTGGCCTGCCACCGCTGTTGTGTCATACGCGTGTGCGCCTCGCGCTCGGTACTCATGCATTGAGTATTGTGGGTTCATGGCCGAATCTAGAAATTCCGAAGAAATATGGATCGGCGACGTTCACGTTGCGAACATACGCGAAGAGCGCGGTCACGGTGAGCGGCCCTACATTGTCGAGAGCCCCAACGGCCGGGTGTTGAAAGAACTCGCCGACCGCCACGCGGCCGAGGTATGGATCGCGATGCACACCGACACGATCACGGAGCGCGAACTCGGCTGAAGTCGGGCTGCGCGGTCTGGCGCCTCAGGAGACGGGGGAGTCAGCCGATGTGTCTGGCCGCAACGGCGAGACCTATTCGTTGTCGAACTGAATCGCCGGTTCGATTGACGCGGCAGGGGTGACCCGAGGGCGCGCCGCCGCGCGTTCGGTGCCGTTCCAGCGCTTGATGTCTGGGAGCGGGATGTCGAGCAGATCGAGAGCTCGTGCGACCGTCTGATTGACCACGTCGTCGAGGGTGACGGGCCGATGATAGAACGCGGGAACCGGCGGCATGACGATTGCGCCGTTGCGGGTGGCCTGTGCCATGAGTTCGATGTGGCCGGCGTGCAACGGGGTCTCCCGCAGCAGGAGCACGACGCGACGGCGTTCCTTGAGGCACACGTCGGCGGCGCGAACGACCAGTTCGTCGTTGTAGGAGTGCGCGATGCCGCTGAGCGTCTTCATCGAGCACGGAGCCACGAGCATCCCGGCAGTGACGAAGGAGCCGGAGGAGACGGCGGCACCGATGTCTTTGTGGTTGTAGACGCGGTCGGCCAGCTGACGCACCTCGTCAGGGGTGTGATCGGTTTCTTCAACGATGGTACGCATGCCCGACGACGTGAGGATCGCGTGGGTTTCGACGTCGGCGACGTCTTTCAGCAGCTCTAGTGCCCGGATACCGTAGACGGCTCCCGATGCACCGGTGATCGCCACTATCAAACGCTTCATCTGCCCACCTGAGTCGTATCGTCATCGAAGGCTGCCGCTGCGTCGGCGATGGCTGCGATCGCATCGCTTTCGTTCACATCTGGCAGCCGGCCCGTTTTAGCCCGCAGCACGACGCTGATGGCCGCGGCGGCAGCGGCGGCAGCAGCGCGTGCCGCCGTGCCGCTCGGCACAGGCTCTGTGTCGAGCGTCTCGCCGAGAGCGCCGAGCTCGGCCAATTCGATCAACTCCGCCTCGATCTCGAGCTTCTGAATCGCGGATCGCAGGGCGGCGGTGCGTTCGTCGGGCGCCGGTGACGGGCCAGACTTCAAGCGCTGGCGAACCGCGCGCAGGGGTCGTACCACCTCGGTGTTCCACTCGTCGATTCGGCTGCCGGCCGAGGACACCTGCGAGGGTGTCAGAGCGCCGCCGCGCGCACCGACGAACGCAGCGAACAAGACGAGATTGACGTCGAGATCGGCACGCGCCTGCAACAGAAGGCAGGCCGCCGAAACCCCGTCTGCGCCGTAGATGCTGAGAGCGAAGCGTTCGAGCTCTGAGTGTGCGGCGACCACGGTGTTTCTGCCCCTCTTAGGCGTTTGCTGCGAACTGCAACAGTACTCGCAAAACGTCGTCCCGGCGTCGTTGCGATGATGGAAGACGAGCTGACAGCCCACACTGCGGCGCTCATCCGCGAGGTACCCCGAACCGAGAAAGAATTCCTCCAGCACTACAGCGGGCAGCCGCACCAGCAGCTCCGCGGTCTTTCATTTCAGGCGTGTAAACACCGTGAGTCAAGTTCGTTGCTTCGCTGGAACGCCGAGCCCGCGCCGCTTGGCACGGGGAACACCCAGGCGGCCTATGATCGCCCCGCCGTGCTCTTCGATGGCGCAGACGGCCAGGCGCTCATCCACCCCGATCGCCTTGCAGCGCGCATCGGCGGCGTCTTGCCCGACACGGTCGCCGACCTCTCCGATGCGTACCGCCCCGGCGGCACGACCTACTTGTGTGCCATCGACGAGGAGGGAACGGCGGTCTCGCTCATCCAATCGAACTGCATGAGCTTCGGATCGGGGCTCGTCGCCGGCGACACCGGCATCTGGCCGCACAACCGCGGCATCGGTTTCACCCTCGCCGAAGGCCACCCGAACGAGCTTCGCGCGCACCGACGCACCGCGCACACTCTCACTCCGGCCATGATTGCCGATTCGAGTGACGACGTGGTCGCCGTGCTCGGAACGCGTGGAGGTGACTCGCAGCCCCAGGTGGTGCTGCAGCTGGTCGCCCGACTGCTCGCCGGGAACGAAGACCCCGCCTCGGCTATCGCCGCCGGTCGGTGGGTGTTGCGCGGCGAAGGCGACGAGACGTCGTTCCGCACGTGGGAGGCCGAGGCGAGAGTGCGCGTTCTGCTCGAAGGGCAGTCGTCGAGCGCCTGGGCGCCGGGCCTTGTCGCGCGAGGGCACTCGGTTCAGCACGACGAACCGTTCGCCCCGCAATACGGCCACGCCCAGGTCATCATGACGGACGGCGTGCGGCTGGCCGGTGCCGCCGATCCGCGGTCGGACTCGGCCGCAGTCGGCGGGTATTGAACGGAGGGAATCTAGTGGTCAGTCGTCGACTGCGGTTTTCAGGATTTCGGCCATTCGTCTCTTGCCCACGTCATCCAACTCGGTCAGTGCGAAACCGACCGGCCATAGGTGACCGTCATCCAGTTTCGCCGCTTGCTGAAACTCGATGCTCGCATAGCGGATCTTGAACTTCGAACCCGGCTTGAAAGCGACCACCGTCTTGCCGTCGGCATCTGCGTAGGCAGGCATGCCGTACCAGGTCTTCGCGGCCAACGAGGTGTTCTCCTTGACCAACTCGTGGAAGGCCTCGGCAAGCTCCCTGTCGGTGCCGGTCATTGCCGCGATCGCCGCATCGCACGCGGCCGCGGCGTCGGCACCTTCCTGCGTAGCCTTCTTCTCGGCGATGGCTGCCCTCATGGCAGCCTTCTCCTCTTTACTGAATGTGGCTGCCATCGGTGTCCTCCCTGTAACTGAATTACGACTAATCGTAGGTCGACGGGCCTCACCGCCGCTTCTCGAATCCTGCTCGCTTCGGTGCCGGCCGGGGCAGAGGTTGACGCATGCCGAGGCAGCCCTGCTGCGCAAACTCTATGACGCGGATGCCGTAGGATTCTCTTTGGCCGTTTCTGCACCCTAGTCACGGCCCGCCAGGAGGATTCGCCTAGTGGCCTATGGCGCACGCTTGGAAAGCGTGTTGAGTGAAAGCTCTCGGGGGTTCGAATCCCCCATCCTCCGCCATTGTGATGAGTCGCGACATAGGTCTCACCTGATTCGCGACTCTGGTCTGAGTTTGAAGGTGGCGGGCCATCGGCCCGGGTCCTTTTGTGTGGTGCGCCAGTTGCTGTGGTCGGGGTCGATGGTGTTGGTGGCGATGATTTCGCCGGTATCCAGGTGGACGACGGTGACGGTTGTTTCGTCGATGAGGGCGAGGACGCGTTTACCGCGGTGGGTGGCGATCGGTCGCCGAGATCGCGGTTCCAACGCATCGAGGCCGCCCTGCTGATCACCTGAGACCTATGTCCTGAACTCAGACACCCCATCCTCCGCCACAGACGAAGGCAATCAAGGCCTTTTGTCTCCAAACCTGCGAATGATGTCCCCGTGAACTGCCGGGAGGGCTTGCGCCGCTCGATTCTGAAGCGAGCGGCGCGGCCGGTTAGGACTAGGGTGCTTCGTAGACCAGGGGATGGGTGACAGCGCCAGTGCTGTCGATACCGATCGAGCTGGGCACAGAGAAGTTCAGCGTTCCGGTGGGCGTTGCGACGAGTACCGGGGTGATCTTCA
>JAODBB010000084.1 GCA_025463745.1 Subtercola sp. | reverse complement strand
ATGTCCATACTGGAGCAACTACTACATGACAATCGTAACGACCGACAGGGCACCCAAGCAGGTCGCCGTCAACGACATCGGGTCTGCTGAAGACTTTCTTGCCGCGGTCGAGAAGACACTGAAGTTCTTCAACGACGGAGACCTCATCGAAGGCACCGTTGTAAAGATTGACCGCGACGAGGTTCTCCTCGACGTCGGTTACAAGACCGAGGGTGTTATCCCCTCCCGCGAACTTTCCATCAAGCACGACGTCGACCCCACTGAGGTCGTACAGGTCGGCGACCTGGTCGAGGCACTCGTTCTTCAGAAAGAAGACAAAGAAGGCCGCCTCATCCTCTCGAAGAAGCGCGCACAGTACGAGCGTGCGTGGGGCGATGTCGAGAAGATCAAAGACGCCGACGGTGTTGTCACCGGTTCGGTCATCGAGGTCGTCAAGGGCGGGCTCATCGTCGACATCGGCCTGCGTGGCTTCCTGCCGGCATCGCTCATCGAGCTGCGCCGCGTTCGCGACCTCACGCCGTACCTCGGCCAGGAGATCGAAGCGAAGATCCTCGAGCTCGACAAGAACCGCAACAACGTCGTTCTGAGCCGCCGCGCGCTGCTCGAGCAGACGCAGAGCGAGAGCCGCACCACGTTCCTGAACAACCTCCAAAAGGGTCAGGTTCGCAAGGGTGTCGTCTCGTCGATCGTCAACTTCGGCGCATTCGTCGACCTCGGCGGAGTCGACGGTCTCGTTCACGTCTCCGAACTCAGCTGGAAGCACATCGAGCACGCTTCAGAGGTCGTCGAGGTCGGCCAAGAGGTCACCGTCGAGATTCTCGAAGTCGACCTCGAGCGCGAACGTGTCTCCCTGTCGCTCAAGGCGACGCAGGAAGACCCGTGGCAGGTCTTCGCCCGTACCCACGCCATCGGCCAGGTCGCACCGGGTAAGGTCACCAAGCTCGTTCCCTTCGGCGCGTTCGTTCGCGTCGCAGAGGGCATCGAGGGCCTCGTGCACATCTCCGAACTGTCGGGCAAGCACGTCGAGCTCGCCGAGCAGGTCGTCTCCGTCGGCGACGACGTGTTCGTCAAGGTCATCGACATCGACCTCGAGCGTCGCCGCATCTCGCTGAGCCTCAAGCAGGCCAACGAGGGTGTCGATCCCGAAGGCACCGAGTTCGACCCGGCGCTGTACGGAATGCTCACCGAGTACGACGACCAGGGCAACTACAAGTACCCCGAAGGCTTCGACCCGGAGACCAACGAGTGGCGCGAAGGCTTCGACAGCCAGCGCGAGAAGTGGGAGCAGGATTATGCTGCAGCCCAGGCTCGCTGGGAAGCCCACAAGAAGCAGGTTGCAACCTCGAACGAAGAGACCCCGGAAGGCGCCCCCAGCGCTTCGTCGGGCTCGTCGTTCTCGAGCGAGTCGACCGGCGCGGGCACCCTCGCCGACGACGAGACCCTCGCGGCGCTTCGCGAGAAGCTGAGCTCCTCGAATTCATAGGGCTGATCCTTCGGCTCACGCCATCGTTCCAAACGAACGGCCGCTCTTCCTTCGGGATGGGGCGGCCGTTCGCCGGTTAAGCACGCGGTTCGGGATGCCCGGCCGCGGGCATCCCGAACCGAACCCAGCGCAGCCGTATCCAGCGCAACCATGCTCTCAACATCGGTAACATGAATGGGTGTATCTCATTGGGCTGACCGGCGGAATCGCCTCCGGAAAATCGACCGTCGCCACCCGTCTCGCCGAACACGGCGCCGTGCACATCGATGCCGACCAGCTCGCGCGTGAAGCCGTCGAGCCCGGCACGGATGCCCTGCGGCAGATCGCCGAAACGTTCGGCCCCGACGTCATCGCCCCAGACGGCACGCTCGATCGCCCCGCGCTCGGCGCTATCGTCTTCGGCAACCCCGAACTACTGCAGAAACTGAACACCATCGTGCATCCGGCCGTTCAGCAGCTCACGCGTCATTACATTCAGCAAGCCGAGGCGCACGACCCGAACGCGATCGTCGTCTACGACGTTCCGCTGCTCGTCGAGGCGAGGCTGCCGCACCGTTTCAACCTGATCGTGGTGGTGAATTCGGCCGATGAGACGCGCATCGAACGCCTCATCCGCCATCGCGGAATGACCCGCTCCGACGCACAGAAGCGGGTCGGTTCGCAGGTCTCCGAAGCGGAGCGCCTCGCCATCGCCGACATCGTGATCGACTCCGACGGCACCCTCGCCGAAACGCTCGGCCAGACCGACGCTCTCTGGGGCCGACTCGTCACCCTCGCCCGCGCATCCGCCGGTTGAGTAGCAGCGCAGCCGCATACCGAAACCGGTCGCACCTCGTGGTTCAGGTTTCTATACGCGAGGATCCGCCGCGCTACTGAATCAGCGGTTAGCCGAAGAGGAGGGCAGCCTCGTCGTACCGCGCCTGGGGCACGGTCTTGAGCTTGCCGAGCGCCTCTTCGAAACCGACGTGCACGATGTCGGTGCCGCGGAGCGCGACCATCTGACCCCAGCGTTCTTCGAGCACCGAGTCGCTCGCGGCCATGCCGAGTCGCGTCGCAAGAACGCGGTCGTAGGCGCTGGGCACTCCGCCGCGCTGGATGTGGCCGAGCGTCGTGGCGCGGGTCTCGATGCCCGTCATCTCTTCGATCATCGGCGCAAGACGCTCGCCGATGCCGCCGAGCCGGGGGCGGCCGAACGCGTCGAGGCCGCGCTCGGAGTGCGCGTCATCGGCCTCACCGGGCACGAACCCTTCGGCCACAACGACGAGCGGAGAACGGCCACGCGCGTTGGCGCTCTCGACCCAGTCGGCGACCTGCTCCATGGTGGTCTTCTGTTCGGGGATGAGGATGGCGTGGGCCCCCGACGCCATGCCCGAGTGCAGCGCGATCCAGCCGACGTGGCGGCCCATCACTTCGGCGACCATGCAGCGGCTGTGGGCATCTCCGGTGGTGCGGAGCCTGTCCATCGCCTCCGTTGCGATCTGTACGGCCGTGTCGAAACCGAAGGTGTAATCGGTCGCGTCGAGGTCGTTGTCGATGGTCTTCGGCACTCCGGTGATCTTGAGCCCAGCATCCGTGAGCCGTTTGGCGGCAGCCAAGGTGCCCTCGCCGCCGATCGCGATGATGGCGTCGATGCCCTCGCGCTCCATGTTCTCCCGGATGCGCACAGGGCCGCCATCGCCTTCGAACGGGTTCGTGCGTGACGTGCCGATGATGGTGCCGCCCTCTTTCGAGATGCCCCGCACGTTCGAGCGGCCGAGCTCGATGAGGTCGGAGTTCACCACTCCGCGCCAGCCGGCTTTGAAGCCGACGAACTCCTGGTTGTTGATCTCGGTGCC
>JAODBB010000083.1 GCA_025463745.1 Subtercola sp. | reverse complement strand
TAGCGGTCGAGAACGACGTAGCCAGTCTCTTCGAGAGCAGCTGATTTGATGTAACCCATGATGCGAATCATGCCCTTTCGTCTTGGGCCAGCACGTTTTAACAGGCCCAGGTTAGGTAAGCCTACATCGGGGGTCTGAATGGGGCCTTTGCGACGCGGGGGTCTCGGCATGTGCATCCATTAGACTCGACCGCTGCGAACCTCTGCGCTCTCGAAAGGCGAAGCACACACCATGGTCAGTGCCACGAATATCGATGCGACCGCCGTCAACACGGTCGCCTGGCTCTCTGCCGCAGAGACCACCATCGTGGTGCCGGTGTATCAGCGCCAGTACCGCTGGGACATCGGGGGCTGCGAACAGTTGCTGGGCGATATTCGCTCGGTGGCCGACTCGGATGCTCGGCACACCCATTTCATCGGCTCGATTCTCTCGACCGACGCCGACGACGACACCGACGACGACGAACTCATTCTCATCGACGGCCAGCAGCGCATCACAACGTTGATGCTGCTGGTCGCCGCGCTGCACCACGCCGTGCTCGCCCAGCCGGCCGGTGTACGCGACGACACCCTCGCCGGCCAGCTCGCGAAGGTTCTGGTGCGCGCCACCGACCCACGCCAGACCAAGCTGCGCCCGCACCGCGCCTGGGCTCAGGTGTTCGAGAGCGTCGTGCTCGATCGGCGCACGGAAGGCGACGACCTGCGCGATTCGCGGTTCTACGACAACTACGCCTTTTTTCGCAGCCAAGTGCGTGCCGACGAGGTGGCGCGCATCTGGCGCGGGCTGCAGAAGCTCGAGCACGTCGCCATCACTCTGGGTGCCGACGCGAACGCGCAGCAGATCTTCGAAAGCCTCAACTCCACGGGCGAACCGTTGCGCGACCACGAGCTGATTCACAATTACGTGCTGATGGGCCTCTCGCACGCCGAGCAGAGCGAGATCGAAGATGTCTACTGGGCGCCGATCGAACAGAACACCAGCGAGCAGATCGCCGGGTTCTGGCGGCACTACCTGGTCATGACCACCGGGCGCGAGGTCACGGTGGCGGGTGAGCGCGGCGTGTACGACGCCTTCCGGCAGCGTTTTCCGCGCCTCGACCTCGCGACTCTTCGCACGCATGCGGCCGAGTGGCGGCAGTACTCCGCCGCCTACCGCGTTCTGCTCGAACCGACGCGCGCGCCCGACGCCGAAATCGCACGACAGCTCAGCTACGTCAACACCTTCGGGCGGGGCATGTATCCGCTCGTGATGCGGGCGTACCACGACTACTCGCTCGGGATGATCGACACGAGCATCCTCATCGAAACCCTGGAGCACGTGCAGGCGCTGGTGCTGCGCAGAGCAGTGGTGGGGGTGAACACCGATCGGTTGGTCGCTCGACTGTGCCGTGCGCGTCAGGAGAGCCAGGAGTCGCTCGCGCGCGCGATCGCCCGCATCACGCCCTCAGACGAACGGGTTCGCGTGGCGCTGAAGTACAGCGATCTGCCGCACACCGCCTACGTTCTGGGGCGCATCGCGAACGTCGGCACCCTCGCCGGGCTCGAGGTCGAACACGTGTTTCCACTGGCACCGGCCGATGCGTGGAGCGGCGACGGAATACGCGAATGGGCCGAATACACCGACGACGAGCAGAACAGTCATCGCGCGCTGGCTGCGACACTCGGCAACCTCGCCCTGCTCGAGCAGTCGCTGGCCGACCGTGCTGCCGACGAGTCGTTCCCGGAGAAGCGCGCCCTCTATGCGCAGAGCTCCGTCGGCACGACGAGCAGCATCGCAGACACGGCCGCGTGGGCAACAGCGGCGATCGCCGAACGCACGGCGCGGCTCACCGACGTCTTTCTGCGGGTCTGGGCGCGTGCGGCCACCGTCGGCATCGACGATGACGGCCTGACGCCGATTCTCGACGCGGTGCGCCGTCGCGGGTGGCCACGCGGCTGGGAGCGCGAGTTCGAATACGTCGAGTACCGAGGTGAGCACTGGGAGGTGTACGACGTCAAGCACCTGTTCAATCGCGTGTTCAAGCGGTTGTGGGCGGATGCCCGGGAAGACGTCAGCTCGTTCAGCACGCGCCGAGGCGGGCCCATCTACGAAGCACAGGCGTGGAACGGGCACTGGGATGCGCTCGACGAGACTCACTTTCTCTACATGGGCTGGGACTCGAAGTACATGCTCACCGCCGTGCAGGGCGTGCTGGAGGAGGCGGACTTCGCCGCAGAGGTTTTCGTGAAATACAGCTATATCGGCGCGGTGATGTAACGGCGATCGCGGGCATTCCCGTGTGTTCGTGGATGTGTTCGAAGACGACGCACGCGCACTATTCGTCGGGCTGATAGGTCAGGATGTCGCCCGGCTGGCAGCCCAGAACCTCACAGATCGCGTCGAGCGTCGAGAACCGCACGGCTTTCGCACGACCGTTCTTGAGAATCGAGACGTTCGCCACCGCAAGACCGATCGCTGCCGCCAGGTCGGTGACCGACATCTTCTTTTTCGCCAATTCGACATCGAGGTTGATGACGATGGCCATCAGATGACCTCGTCCAGTTCGCTCTGCAGCTGCATCGCTGTGTGCAGAAGGCGGCGCATCACCACGACGATCAGGGCGAGAGAGACACCGACGCCCACCGCGGCGGCGCCGAGAATCGCCACGGTCAGCGCCGTTGCCGCCACGCCGCCACCACCGCTGCCGGCCTCGCCGGCCGCCGCAGAAGCCCAGGTCGCGGCGAGGATCGCGAAGTAGACGCAGGC
>JAODBB010000075.1 GCA_025463745.1 Subtercola sp. | reverse complement strand
GGTCGAAGACCCCGCGTACCGAGTTGCCGGCGAGGTCTTCCAGCCGTGCATCCACCTGAAGAGCCCAATCGTCGACGCGAGCCGGCCCAGAGCCCTCCGCTGGCGTGAAGGCCCACTCGGTCGCCTCCCTGTTGAGCGACGTATCGCCCGGTACCGGATGCCCGTGCCCGTGCCCGTGCCTATCGACGAGGCGAACATATCGCAGCACGAGCGCACGGTCGAGCGGCCGGTCGAACCGCACCACCAGCGCATCGGTGCGCGATTCGGGCCACCGCACCTGCCAGAGTGCCGGATCGACACGCGAGCGCACCGGCGCGCCGACCAGGTAGGTGCGTTGTGCGCCGCCCACGAGTTCGGCTCCGGCGGCGTCACGGAGATCGTGGTCGACGACGACGGTCACCGTGCTGCCCTCTCGAAGGGGCGGCCCCGCCTGCACGTTCGGCTGAAGCCCTCGTTTGATGCGACCGGGTTCGAGCAGAACGGTGAGCCGACGACGCTCACGATCCCACAGCTCCGGCGGCATCTCGAACAGGGTTCCCGGCAGCTCTGCTCCGCTCGCATCAAGCAGATGGATGTGCCCGGCCGCTGTGCCCTCCTCCATCACAGCAGAGAATGTCACCGAGAAACGCAGCAGGTTCGCCGGAACCTGGTCGCCGCCCGGGTTGATCGACGCGACGGCAGTGCTGGGCACGAGGGGTAACAGAGGCACCAGAACCTGCGCCCGTTCGAGCCAGGCTTCACGGGCATCCCGTCGCCCCACGACCGCGTAGGCGGTTCCCGGCACGGCGGCGAATCGTGGCGTGAAACGGGCGTCATCTCCCTCT
This sequence comes from Subtercola sp., assembly GCA_025463745.1. Taxonomy (GTDB): domain Bacteria; phylum Actinomycetota; class Actinomycetes; order Actinomycetales; family Microbacteriaceae; genus Subtercola. The sequence goes on along the minus strand of JAODBB010000075.1, from coordinate 3,208 downwards.
CGCTGCCACGACCCGGCGGTCGGTATGAGAGCGCCTTCGAGGCCGAGCGCGCCGACGGGAACAACCGCCAAGAGCTCAGGAAGCGGCGCGCCTGTGACGACAACGGTTCCGTTCTGCCATGCGGCCTGAAGCGCGCTCGCCGCCCGGATCTCGCTCGTCGCCCAGACCTCGGCCGTCGCCCGAACCTCGCCCGTCGCCCAAACCTCGCCCGTCGCCCGAACCTCGCCCGTCGCACGAACCTCGCTCGTCGCCCGAACCTCGTTCGCAGCCCGAACCTCGCTCAGAGCACGTCCGCGTGAAGTGTGCGCAGGTTGACGTCGCCGTTCTCGTCTTGCACGACAACCACGCTGTCGCGCTCGAGGGCGGCCATCCAGGTGACTCCCGCATGATCGAGGTTCTCGCGCGGAACTCCCCTCGACGACTCCGGGTCAGACAGCGGCAGGTCGAGTGGCAGCTGCCCCACGATCGAGGCGGCCGCGATCTTCATCAGGGGGTGCCTCGTATTCGAAACGAGCAGAAACTCCTCACCGTCGCGCTCGTACGAGACGAGACTGAACGGCTGATTCATCGGGCCGAGCTCTGCCACAGTGCGCCCCCGCACGAGGCCTTCTCCGCGCAACTGGTCGAGCGAGAAGTATGCGACCGGGGTGCACGTATAGCTGGCGAGGATGCCGGTGCCACCGCCGAAGGAGGTGAGCGCACGAATCGGCGAATGCGTCTCATACTTGCCGTGATCCACGTGAAAGATCTCGACCGACGTCGCCGTTGCCGAACCGTCGAACGGGTAGGCGATCCGGCGCAGCCGCGACGTGAACTCCTCGTTGCTCGAGCCGGCCACGAACAGGGTGCCGTCGACCCAGGCGAGGCCGGTGATCGTCGAACGCTGAAGCGGAACCTGGGCGAAGTTCAACGTGATGCCGTTGATTTCTCTTTGCTGCGTGGATTCGTCGCCGCTGTCGAGCCAGACATCCTTGCGCTCGTCGTCGGCGGCCGGTGCGTCGTCGAGCTCGAACGACGTGAAGGGCAGGTCGTCGAGTTCGACGACACTCAGGTCACCGTCGGCGTCAGCGCGCACCACTGCCGGGCCTGCCTCGGGCCCCCGACCGCGGGCGATCGACAGGTACACGGCGTGCGAGACGGGATGCACGGTGATGCCCTTGATGAGCACGTCTGTCCGCTCGACACCGAGCAGCGAGGCCAGTTTCGCCCCCAATCGGTCGACCCGAACATCCGCAGCCGCCGCAGGAGCCTCGGCGGGGAACTCGAAGGCCAAGAGGGTCGCCTGAGACACATCGGCGACGAACAGCACGGCTGAACCGTCGGATGAGAGATCGGGAGCGAAGAGAAGTGGGCCTGCAGAGAGCAGCGTCGAGGTGGCGGTGAACGACATGGGGAGGGTCTCCGATCTGAAGAGGATGACATCGCGCAGCCCGACGCAGACGTGTCGCGGAGCGCTGGCGACGGCCGAATGGCATTCATCGCCTGATACAAGACTATGCCGGGCAGAACCGGGGTTCTCCGACCCTGGGAATGTTCGAAGGTAGTGAACGAAAGGCATGCGAGAACCGTTGCTGAGAACCGTTGCTGAAAACGATTTGCTGATGAAGCGCCGCTGGCAGCAGACTGAAACCACGCAGATCGCGACTGAGTCTTGCGTCGGCGGCTAGGTCGTGTTGATGAAGTGCGGGGGGGCGGCCCTGGTTTGTCGGTCTGCTGCGTTGTCATCGTCGGCCGCACCGCCGGTGCGACTCTCCTCTTGCGCCGTGCATCCCGTCAAGCCAAACCCTGCTCGCTCCACCCTCACTCCATCAACACGACCTAGGAGCTCACAATGACCGAACCGAACGATTCACGCGTCGGTCTCTACATCGACTTCGACAACATCGTCATCTCGCGTTACCAGCAATTGCATGGGCGTAATGCCTTTCAGCGCGACAGCATCCGCGATTTCAACAGATCGAACCCCGACGCCGACCCCGAGGTCACCGCGAGGTTGGCCGCCGCTACGGTCGACTTCAACGCCATCATCGATTTCGCCGCGTCGTTCGGCACGATCGTCGTGAATCGTGCCTACGCCGACTGGTCGGTGCCCGTCAACGCGAGTTACCAGCGCCAGCTCATGTCGCGTGCTGTAGACCTGACGCAGCTGTTCACGACCACCACTCGGGGAACGAAGAACGGGGCCGACATCCGTCTCGCCGTCGACGTGGTCGAAGACCTCTTCCGCCTGCCCGACCTCACCCACGTCATCATCGTCGCGGGAGACTCCGACTACATCGCCCTTGCCCAGAAGTCGAAACGGCTCGGTCGATTTGTCGTCGGCATCGGTGTCGCCGGTTCGACGAGCACCTCGCTGGCGGCCGCGTGCGACGAGTTCGAAGACTACGACTCCCTTCCCGGGGTCGAGAAAGTGGCCGCGACCCAGGCCGCCGCCGTGGCATCCACTCAGAGGCCCGGCTCGGCCAGGAGGGCCGCGGGGCCGGCGGTGGCTGCGGGCGCAGCGGGCGCAGCGGAGCCTGCGGCTTCAGCGGATGCAGCGGAGCCTGCGGATGCACGGCGCAAAAAGGCTTCCGCCACGTCGCGCAGAGTGACAACGATTCCGATGTTCTCGCACACCGAGGATGCCCAGTTCGACGACCCGGAGCCCGTCGCCGACATCGACCCCGCGACGGTCGCGACAGAGCTGCTCGTTCGTGCACTGCAGATCGGTCACGCGAAAGGCGATGCCGACGAGTGGCTCAACACCGGCACGGTCAAGAACCAGATGCGGCGAATGGATCCGTCGTTCAACGAGAAGCCGCTCGGCTTTCGTTCGTTCACCGATTTTCTCGCCTCACGCAGCGACGTGGCCGAACTCGAAGAGGAGGGGCCGCAGCGCCTCATTCGGCTGCGGCCGGAGGCGAACACCCGCCGCCGCGGCTAGTTGGGTGAGACAGAACGAACGTGGTCTTGCCGGCGGCTCTGCGTTGATGACCGCACGCTGATTCGCCGGTGCACGCCCGCGATCCACTTCTTCACAATTTCGTGTCCTTGCACTGTCTCCACAATGGGGCTCTCTGGGGGTCTGCCTGTCGGTGGGTAGTGGTTGAATCGAAGCATGACTCGAACAATCCTCACTCCTCCTGATGATGGTGACGACGACGATCGTGACGGCGAACCCGACCGTCACGACGCGTTCACCGGCGCCGCACAGTCGCCGGCATCGTCT
>JAODBB010000053.1 GCA_025463745.1 Subtercola sp. | reverse complement strand
AGATGACGGCGGATTCCTATGCGCCCGTCACTGGTGCGATGACCACCTTGCTAGCGGCCACTCAGGCGAGCGGCGACGTGCGGTCTGATCTGGAGGTGGACGACGTTCTGTTGCTGCTCGGGTGCCTCTGGCGGGTGCCTCCGGGGCGCGCGGGTGAGGAGCAGGGGGAGCGGTTGCTCGATCTGATTCTCGACGCGTTGCGTCGCTGAAAGCACTTCTGCTCGTTGCCTCCCGCTACGGCGGCTGCGCCGGGCAACGGACGGCAACCCTCTTCAACGCACGGCGACACCCGTGTCGGTGCCGCCGACGGCAATGCTCGTCGTCGGCGGCACCGAGGGCGATCGAGTCGCCCGACCGGGTTACGAGTTGTTCAGTACGAAGTGGGTCGTCTTCGAAATCGGCATCGGCCCCGATTGCGCCTGCGTGATGACGTACGGCTTCAGCGTCTTGCCGGTGTTGTCGCGAACCGTCACATCAGTGAGCTTCTGCATGTTCGTCTTGCCGTTCATCAGCTTCGGAATGGCGAGGGTCAGGCAGCCCATGTTGTTGGGGTGACCGCCACTGATCTCGGCGGGGTTGACTGTGATGATGATCTTCGCTGAGGTCAGCCAGGTGCCGAAGAACATGTGGGCCGCGGTCCACTCCGTCCAGTCGATGATGATCTTCGGCAGTTCGTGGGTGATGGTGCCGAAAACGTGCTCGTGATTGATGCCCGTGAATCGATAGCCCGACGCCATTTTCGTGTTGGCGTTGTGCTCGATTCTCACCCGCCGTGTTGTGGGAGACGAGGTGGCATTCGCGGTACTCGGCGTCGCACCGGCGGTCGAATACGTGAGTGAAGAGACGAGGGAGTGGTGGAAATACGAGTCTTCGATGACCGGCCTGGTCGAGTGGTTGAACCCGGCCGGCGAGCCGCCGACTCGCGTTCCATCCGGCGTGCGCCCATCGACTTCGACGTTCGAGATGTACGTGTCGACGTCGTGCAAGCCCATGATCTGAAAAGTCTCACCGGGAGGGGAGTTGTAGTCGGCCCACGACGCCGCGACGAACTTCGAGTTGAGCACCTGGGCTTTGCGGCCCCAATGAACCTTCAGCCCGTGATAGTTGTGTCCGGCCTTCGTCGGGTTCGCGGCCGAGCGCGGTTGAACCGTGCCCGTGAGCGTGAGACCGTCGATGACGACCTGAGTGCCGCCACTGGAGTTGTTCGGCCCGAGTCGCAACAGGGCGAATGGATTCGTCGAGCCATTCACCGACTGCGACGGAACTTGCGCCGCCTTCGTCGAAGTCATCGGGTCGATGACGTACGAGGTGTTTTTCAATGACGTGACGGAAGGGAGGTACCAGCAGTAGTCGGACTGGGCGAAGTCCCTTCCGTGCACTGTGGGGTTGGTGGTTGTCGCGGCCGCAGCCGCGGGGGTGGCAGCTGTTGCAGTGGCCCCGGCTGGCGCCGAAGCTGCCGTGGCTGCGTTCGCTTCCAGTGGAGCGGCAAGGGCGAGTGCGAAGGCCGCCGCCGATCCGGCCGCAACCTTCACGACGGAGCGGCGATCGAGATGGCGATCGAGATGGCGTCGGTTTTCGGGCGCGACGAAGTCAGGTTTCTTAACCATTCGGAATTCCTCGGGTGTGTTCTGAACGAGTGAGTAAAACGGGGCGGGTACCCCCAAACAGGTTACATAGTTCGCGTTATGAAACGAAATCGTTGAGCCGCGCTCGTCGGTGATCACGCCCTTCCAGAGCGACTAGCTGCGACCGGCACCACGCCATGCCGCGACGAGCGACCACGCCAGCGTCAGAGCGAAGACAACAATGCACGGGATGCCGCCGACTGCCGAGAACTGGGCGAAGGCGGCGGCGAAAGCTGTCACCACAAACCCGATCCACATCGGGGCCGAAGCCGCCCCGTGGCCCGCCGGCCAGCCCCCGTCACTCGCCATGGTCGGTGGAATTCTGATGCCGATGAACCCGTTTCGCCTGATGCTTCCCGCCGCGGCCAGCTGATTCACGATCACGACGAGCAACAACGTGGCGGTCAGGATGTATGCGACGGTGTTCGTTCCGGAGTCGAAGCCCATGTCTCCAGGCTGCGCCTTAGTGATGAAAGCTCGATACCTGTGGATTCGTAAGTCGGCGACTCGCGGGGCGCGGGGGAGTTGCTCAGCGTTGAGCGAGCGTCACGAGCCCCCACGCCTGGCGATCAGGTTCGCGCCGAAAGCACGCAGAACTCATTGCCCTCCGGGTCGGCCAAGACGACCCAGGGCTGCTCGCCCTGACCAATGTCGACACGCTGGGCTCCGAGGGCGAGCAGACGCTCGACCTCCTCGGCCTGATTGTCTGGTACGAAGTCGAAGTGAAGGCGGTTCTTGGTCGTCTTCTCGTCTGGCGTGTTCAGAAACAGCAGCGTCGGATGCGACCCGTCAGGGTTCTGAAGCTCGAGCTCGCCCTCGCTCTCATCGAGCACAACCCACCCCAGGGCAGCCTCCCACCAGTGGCCGAGCGTGCCGAAGTCGTGGCAATCGACAACGATCTGTTCGAACTTCAGTGTCATGCGTCCACGCTAGCCGTCGACCACCGATCGGATCAATGCTGGCCGCCGCTGGCACCGCCCACGCTTCGTGAGGCCGCTGCGCCGAATTGCGGTCGGTACACCTGCCTCAATTCGGCGCAGGTGCCTCACGAGCATCGGTCATGATCGCGGGGCTGATCGTCTCGGGCCGAAACCCGTAGCCGACCACTCGGGCCGCGATCGGCCGGATGATCGGAATGACCACCCTCAGCACCGTTCGTTCGACGGGCGTAGGCGGGTTGTGCAGCAGCCGCACCCCGGCACCCTTGCCCAGAGCGCGGTGCACCGAGCGCTGTATCCGCTGCATCAGGGCGGTGGGGCGCTCACGTCGCTGTTGCACCGCGCGCGTGGCGGCGTCGATCGAGGCGGGCGAAACGTCGCCACGAAAGACGGGTGTCAGCAGATTTGCGGTGGCCACGGCATCCTGAACCGCGTAGTTGATGCCCACCCCGAAGACGGGCGACATGGCGTGAGCCGCATCACCGATGCAGAGGGCGCCGGGAACCGACCAGGTGTCGAGCCGGGAGATCTGCACCGAGAGCAGCTTGATCTGATCCCACTCGCGGAGGCCCTGCGCCACATCCTTCAGCCGCGGCGCTGCTCGTGCGATGCGCTCGCGGAACGCCTCGAGCCCGTCGTTCTGCAGTGACGCGAACGAGCCCTTCGCGATGAGGAGCCCGCACTGCAGATAGTCGGGCCGCGGAATGGTGATGACGAACCCCGACGAGCTCAGGTAGCCGAGCGTGTCGGGCAACGGTTCGGCGGGGCGATCGAGGCGGAACCAGGTCACATCGACGGGCACGCCGAACGTGCGTTCAGGTAGTTTCAGGGCTTTGCGTACGGTCGAATCTCTGCCGTCGGCGGCGACGGTCAGCTCGGCGTCGACCTGCAGCAGACCGTCGGCGGTTCGGGCCAGCACCCCGGTGACGCGCCCGTCGCTCCGCACGACATCGACGACTTCTGCATTCATGCGCAGGTCGAAATGCGGCGACCGCGCTGCCTCGTCGGCGAGCAGCTTCAGCAGATCCCACTGCGGCATCAGCGCGATCGCGCGGTTAGGGCCCGGCAGGCTGGAGAACTCGATCGCGTGGATGCGCACGCCGTTGACCACTGCATCAAGGCGGGGGAGCAGGGTTTGTTCAATGCGATCGAACGCTTCTCTCAGCCCGAGTTGATCGATCAGATTCAGGGTCGACGGATGCACGGTGTCGCCTCTGAAGTCGCGAAAGAAGTCCGCGTGCTTCTCGAGCACGACCACGTCGATACCCGCTCGCGAGAGCAGCAGGCCGAGCATGATGCCTGCGGGCCCGCCGCCGGCGATGCAGACACGGGTCTTCAGGGCGGCGCCGGGCGTCAGATCGGCGTTCGGTTGGTTCATCGTGCCCACGGCGACCTTTCGTCTTGTGAATCCTGAGACGATTCTTCGGCAATACACCTCTCGGTGTCTAGATCACGCTCGCCAACGACGGGCTCACTTTGATCGAAATCGCGAGAGCCGCTCGGGAGCGGCTGAAGCTCAATACGTCATGACAGTTCCGATGAGAGGAGCCTCCGCTGTTCGCGCGCCTGCCCCGGCCGGCTCGATCGGGTAGGGGGTTCCGTCGAATCCCTTCTCGATGTCGTCGGCGGAAGGGACGGTGCCGCTGAGAGTGAAGTGGTCGATCAGGAAGGGCAGGCCGTTCGACGCCAGCGGGCTCGGCGAGTCCATGATGTGAAAGTGGAGGTGCGGCGCATCCGAATTGCCCGTATTGCCGAGCAAGGCGATGGTGTCACCCTGGCGAAGCACCTGGCCGACCGTGACGCCCTTCGGGTTGCCTGGCTCCAGATGGGCATAGAACGCGAAGTGCCCCCCACCGATGTCTTGCACGATGTAGTTGCCGCCGAACTCGTCGAGCGTCAGCCCGGTCGGGTTCGTGCCGGGCACCTGTTCTGGCCGATCGGTTGTCATCGCGACGATCGGGCCGTCGGCGACAGCCAGAATGTCGTTACCGTACGTCGGATAACTCTCGAGCTTGGTCTTGTCGCCCGAGAACAGGGCGTTCGACCCCGTCAGCTGTACCCAGTCGATCGCCCATCGCTCCGGCACGTTGAACTGACCGTTGATGTGGCTGATCGCCAGGCGGTGCGGTGTGAGGTCGCAGCATCCGTTCGCATCGACCCAGCGGGAGCCTCGCAACGGAGAGCTGATTTCGATCGGCTGGGTTTCTGAGACCGGTACCGCTGCTGGTCTTTCTTTGACCGTCGTGCCGTACATCGGCAGGTTCGCCTCTGGCATCTCGACCGTGATTGTGTGATCGATTGTGGTGGGCGCGGTCGACCCGACCGGCAGCGAGCCGTCCATCCACACGAGGGCCGCCTGGCCGGGGCCGAGCGTCGGCCTGCTGACGCCCGTGCCGACGGCGCGGAACACGGCAGACAGCGCGTCTCCCTGCAGCGACTGCAACGGAACACCCGCGATATCAGACGTGACGGAGCTGATTGTCACGCTCACGCCCGACGCGTTCGTGAGCTGCAACTCGTAGGCGAGATGCAACATCTCGTCGGTCGCTGCGGTCGCCACCGGGGCATTGAGCACCGATACGACCACCGGCGTGTACGAATCCTGCGCGGGGGAGTAGGTGGGGGCAGCCGAACTCGTCGGCGCCGAGCTCGGCGACACGGGCTGCGTACCCTGCGTGCATCCGGTCAAAACCAGGGCGACCACGAAGGCAAAGGCGGTGAACTCTCCGGTGCGAACGATTCTCGTCATCTGCGTGTATCAGCCGCCGATGCTGACGGGATTGTCGTCGAAATCTCGTCACCTGTAGTCATGGTTCGAAGATACCGCCATGCGTCGGCCCACCGGCGCTCGTACACTCCCGGTTTCGGCCGGCTCGAAGCTTTCAGCGACGCGGTGATCGCGATCGTACTCACGCTTCTCGTGCTCGAGCTCCTCCCCGACGGAGAGCAATCGCCCGCCCAGCTGCTCGACAAGTGGCCGACCTACCTCGCCTACCTGGCAGTGCCAACGTTGTTGGCACCAACGGACTGTTTCGAGTGGCCTCGGCCACGGGCGCCTGTTGCGTGCGTCTGCCGGCGAGGCCCAATACGTGTCATGGCACGTCTGCCTCGGGGGCAGAGCTATGACCGGGCGGGCCACGATTCGTCTGCGTGTGCGAGCCACACCTGGTGCGGGTTGAGCGAGCGGATGAGTCGCTGCCCCTCTGTGACCGGCTCGTCCAACTCCCCGAACCACACCGCCGTATCGCCGGCCACCACGATGGCACCCTCATCCGTCTCGACGACGACGATTTGCGACCCGCGAGTATGCCCGGGCGCCGGAAGCAGCCGAACCCCCGGAAGCAGTTCGAACTCACCGTCGACTTCTACGTAGTTCACCCCCGCAGCATCCACCCATTCGCGGATCGTGTAGTCGTCTTGCATGCGCGCATCCTCCAGTTCTTGGCGTTGCACGTACACCGGCCTCCCGGCGAACAGGTGGTTGCCGCCGCAATGGTCGAAGTGAAGATGAGTGTTGACGACTGCGGTGATGCTGTCGAGGTCGATCCTCTGCTCGTTCAGCGGCTCTAAGCGCGGGTCCATGTCGGCGACCGCCGGATGCGATTCGGTCATTCCGGTGTCCACAAGCACGCGTCCGCCTGGATGGTCGATGACGTGCACATAGACGGGCATCCGCTCCTCCCCAGCGAGAAGAGTGGCGACGCGTACCGGCGTCACGGTAACCGAGTTTCGACGTGTCATGAGGAGCAGGCTACGCCGAACGAGGTTCGGACGTCGTGCGCCCGCCGGTCATCCGGTCTCTTGCGCGGTCGGTGCGCGCCACGACCGGTATTTGCTCGGTCGCCCGCGCGAGGCCCGACAACGGCATGCCGACGTACATGCTCTCGGCGCTGTCGACGAGGTAGGTCTCGTGCCAGATGTCGACCGCGCCGGGAGCCTTGCGCGCCCGCGAGTTGAACGCGGCCCAAGTCAAGGAGGAAATTGATGCGGATCTCGCAATTGGCAGCCGAGAGCGGGGTCAGCGTTCCGTCGATCAAGTTCTACCTGCGCGAGGGCCTTCTCCACGACGGAGTGCGAACCTCTGCGACACAGGCTGAATACGACGGTGAGCACGTTCGGCGGCTGCGGCTGATTCGGGCGCTACTCGGGCCGGGTGGTCTTACCGTTGCAGGCGCTCAGTCTCTTCTCGGCACCATGGAGCATCCGCCTGAGTATACCCACGACCTCCTCGGGGCCGCCCATGCCAGCGCTCCAGCCGGCAAAGCGAATCGTGACGACCTCGACGCCGTGCACGCAGAGGCGGCGAGCTGGGGCTGGGATGTGTCGGGCTGCGACCCACTGGTGCTCAGCGCGCTCGGTGACGCACTCGAGAGCCTGCGCGACGCCGACTTCATCGTACCGTGACATTCGGAGACGTCGCGTGGCGAAGCTTCCCGATTTCGGCTGACGTCGGTTCGAGCATCCGAACCGCCACAGCAATCTACTCTGCGTCAGTCGATGGTCGCCGGATGTTCGCGGCATAGGTATCGAGCACGTCGAGTATTCCGTTGTGCTGCCACACGCGGTTTCGGGCCAACCCCGTGCGTTCGAGGAGCACTCCGCGTTCCGTGAGGGCGGAGAGGGCACGCACGGCCGTAACATCGTTGAGCCCGAGCGCACTCTTGAGATATCTCGCGTTTACGACAGGCTGCCCGATCAAACGCGGAAGAATCTGCCACGCCACGGATTGCGGACGCAACCCTTGCAGCTTTTCCCGAGACTCTTCGACCTGCTCGTAGAGATCGTCGACCAGCTTTCGCCCTGTCACCGCGGCATAGCGGGAGGCATCGGCGAAGTGACGCACTATCGGCGCGGCGTCGCCCTCACGGTAGGCCGTGAGGGCACGGAAATATCGACTCGTATCGGTCAGAATGCCAGCGGAAATGGGAACGGTGACATGGGTAGCGAGGCGCTTGTTGCGCAACATCGCCTGCGTTAGCGCTCGCCCGGTTCGTCCATTGCCGTCGATGAAGGGGTGAATCGTCTCGAACTGGGCGTGCGCCACTGCGATCTGCATGAGAGCGGGCACGTCGTCGCGCCGCATGAATTCGACAAGGTCTGCGATGGCGGCCGGAATGAGTTCATGCCGTGGCGCGATGAACTCCGCTCCACGAGGCCCTGCCGTGTCGCGATTGCCGATCCAGACGAGTTGAGTTCGAAGCTTTCCCGCTTCGTGTTGCAGTCCGGCCTGGTGGGTCAGCAGCTCGCGATGCATCGCGAGAATACTTGTTTCGTCGAGATTGTCGGAGAATCGCACAGCGGCCTCCATCGCGCGCACGTTGCCGACGACTGTGGCCGCGTTCGCCTTCGAGCCCTCATCGATTTCCGCTATAGCGAGCTGCTTTGCCGATGTTGTCAGCTGTTCGATCTGCGAGCTCGATGCGCTTTCTGTTCGCAGCAGAATTGCCGACATCGGCGCCAACGCTGGATTCTCGGCCCCGAGTCGGCTCAGCGCGTACTGATCGAAACTCGAGAGAGCTTGAGATGCTTCGATGACGTTCGTGACGTCTGACGCCGATAGCTCGGGAGACCATGCGGCGATCCGAGCCGCTACTGTCGATTTGTAAGGGCCCGTTTGGCGCTGTACTTCAGCGTTTGAAAAGAGGTCTTTCGCTTGCGGGCTCCACAGATGCGCCTCGAAGGTTGCGCGAGGAACTGGTAGCTCTCGGTTGCGTGGATCTGTCGGCACGGGTTCAGCTTACCTACACTTCATGCCCAATCTGTTGGTAAGAAGAGGTTTACCAACAGTTCTGCCTGATCTCGTGCTCCATATTCCTCAGTCAGCTCACGAATGACTCCCGGCTATGCCGCGTGCCGCGGTTCGGATCCCACGCGCTTACGTGAGGCCAAAACTCAGCCCTCATTACCGCTTCCCTCCGCGCTCTCATCGGTTGTCGCGTCGATCTTGGTGTAGCCGTACCGCTCGAGGTAGCGCATCACAATCGCGGCCCCGATCAATGCCGCGCCAAGCGGAGGCAACACGCTCGCCG
>JAODBB010000020.1 GCA_025463745.1 Subtercola sp. | reverse complement strand
AGATGGGTGAGGGCCTCGTCGCGATCAAGGCGGGCAGTGTTCTCGAGACTGACGTGCGTCTCGAGTCGCTGCACGACGGCATTTTGACTTCGGTGCGAGTGTCGGGCGAAGCCGTGGGAATCTGCGGTCGGTTCCTGAAAGACATCAGTTTGCCGGTTCGAGTCGAGTTTTCGGAGCTTTTCGCGTATTCTCAGACAGGTGCGTTTGATTACGAGGTGATCGGCGACCATGTCGACCTTGAACCTCTGATCAGGGATGCGGTTGTTCTTGCACTCCCGTTCCAACCGGTTTGCCGGCCGGATTGCCCAGGCCTCGACCCCGTCACGGGTGAGCGCCTGGAAGATCTGCCCGAGCGTGCGCCGCAGGAGGTCATTGATTCCCGCTGGTCTGCGCTCGCAGGGTTGCTGGAATCCGACTCAGAAGCCCCCGCTGTGCCGAAAAACCCCCCAGCTTGAACCCCCCCAACTCAACCCCCCCCGCTCAACCCCCCCCCCCAGAACCACGCGATCGACGGTCAGACTCCGTCAGGGTCGCCGAGATAGAGAAGAGTTAGCTCATGGCTGTACCCAAGCGAAAGATGTCGCGGGCCTCGACCCGCATGCGCCGCGCCCAGTGGAAGGCAACCGCCCCCACCCTGGTCAAGACCATCGAAAACGGCAAGACCACCTACAGCCTCCCGCACCGCGCGAAGGTTGTCGAAGACTCCGCCGGCACCGCGCTGTTCCTTGAGTACAAGGGTCGCAAAGTCGCCGACATTTGAGTTGACGGTTCGCCCAGTACCTATGGTTCGCCCTGTACCAATGGTTCGCCCTTCGGGCGACACCGAATGAATCTGTATCTGCAGCGTTCGGCCAGGTACCGGGTGGCTGAGGCTACGGTCGCTGCTGTGAATGGTGCGTTCTGAGATGCCTGAAGAGGCGTCAGACAGAACGCACCTTTTGGCGACCCTCGAGGTTCAGATTCCGGATGATCTGCTGCACCTTGCGCTGACCCACCGTTCGTGGTCGTACGAACACGGCGGCGTAGCCACCAACGAGCGCCTCGAGTTTCTCGGCGATTCGATTCTCGGCCAGGCCGTCACGGTGATGCTCTACAACCGGTATCCCGACCTCGGCGAAGGCGAACTCGCCAAGCGCCGCGCGAGCCTCGTGTCGACGGTGGCGCTCGCCGGCATCGGCAAGACGATCGGCGTGGGCGCGCACATCCATCTCGGCCGTGGCGAAGTACTCACCGGCGGGCGCGAGAAGGCATCGATTCTCGCCGACACTGTCGAAGCGCTCATCGGGGCGACGTACCTCGGGCTCGGCGGCGACGCCGCCACCGCGCTCGTGCTGCGCCTCGTCGAACCGCTCATCGAGAACCCCAACACGTTCGGCGTTTCGATGGATCCGAAGACCACCCTGCAAGAGCTCGCGGCGGCCCTCGGCCACGAAGCGCCCCGCTACGAGATAGCCGAGAGCGGCCCCGACCATCGAAAGGTTTTCGTAGCCACGGTTTCTGTCGGCGATGTGGTCTCGGCAACCGGCGAGGGCTCGAGCAAGAAGCAGGCCGAGTCGCTCGCCGCTCGCCAGGCGCAGCAGCTGCTCGCCGCGCCCCGCGCCTGACATGCGGCTCCGCCCCGCATCTGATACGCGGCACAATCGCGCGCCCGAGGTGCGGCCCCACCCCGGTCTCGACCTGACACCCCGCCCCTTTTCGCCCGAACTGAGCCACCTGCGCCGAATTGAGACAGGTGCGCCGGCCGCAATTCGGCGCAGCTGTCTCACGAGCCGGCGCTCGGCGCAGCGAACGGTCGTGCCCGGTGCCTGAGCTGCCCGAAGTCGAGGTCGTGCGCGCGGGCCTCGAATCCGCCGTCACGGGAGCGCTCATCACGGGCGTCGAGGTGTTCGACGAGCGCTCGCTCAAGCGCCACAACCCGGTGGCCGGCGCCTTCGAGACACTCCTCACGGGCGAACGGATGCTCGGGGCCGTGCGCCGCGGAAAGTTTCTGTGGTTTCCGCTCACGTCGGGCCGCGCGCTCGTCGCGCACCTCGGAATGAGTGGCCAGATACTGCTGCGTGAACCGGGCACCGCCGAAGACGGGTTGTTACGAATTCGGCTCGGCATCGAGCATCCGTCGCTCGGCGAGTACTGGGTGAACTTCGTCGACCAGCGCATCTTCGGCTCGATGGCGGTCGACGAACTGTTGCCGACCGACGACGGGCGTGCGGGTGGCTACTCGGGCCCTGGCCTGGAGACCGGCTGGCCACCGACCGGCCCCTCGGCCTCAGACGAGGGGGTAGCCGGTCGGGCCATGACCCCGGGTTTCGCCGACCCCGGTGACGTGGCCGCCGGTCCGCTCGCACCGACGAACGAGCCCCCATCGTGGCTCGCGGCCGTGCCCGGCCAGGTCGCCCATATCGCCCGTGACCCGCTCGACCCGGCCTTCGCCGACCGCGTCTTCTTCGCCGCCCTCAAGCGCAAGAACACGGGCATCAAGCGCGCGTTGCTCGACCAGACGCTGATCAGCGGAATCGGCAACATCTACGCTGACGAATCGCTCTGGGCGGCGAAAGTGCACTATCTGCAGCCGACGGCATCTCTCAGCCGGGCCAAAGCCCGCCTGCTGCTCGCCGAGGTACGCCTCGTTCTCACGAAGGCGCTGGCCGAGGGCGGCACAAGCTTCTCAGAAACCTACGTCAACGTGAACGGCACCTCAGGCTATTTCTCGCACAGCCTCAACGCCTACGGCCAGGAGGGCAAGCCCTGCCCGCGCTGCGGCACCCTCATCGCGCGCGAGAGTTTCATGAACCGGTCGTCACATTTCTGCCCACACTGCCAAAAGCTGCGCCTGAGCGGGGCCTGACGAGCCGATCTGCGGCGTTCTCCTCGTCGGCCGCACCGGAAGTGCGGCTCTTCTCGTCGGCCTTGCATACCGGCACGCCAGAGCCCGCTCAGTAGCTCGAACCGCGCCGGCATAACGTCAGCGGCCGAGTGCGCGTGCCTACGCGCGCGCGTCGACCGCCACCGGGCGCCCGAGCAGCTGAACGTGAACGCGCTCGCCCGACTCCGGGCGCAGCTGCACGTCGTGCTGCACGAACAGCAGTTCGCCGCTGTCGAGCCTGACCTGCGTGCGCCGGAGCGACCCGAGAAAGCTCGACGCCACGACCGTCGCGGGTATTCCGGTGCTCGCGAACGACACGTCCTCCGGCCTGATGTACGCCGTCACCGCGCCATCGGCGGGCCCCGTTCCGAGCAGCGGAAGTGCCGCGTTGAGCACCTGCACCTCGCTGCCCACCAGTTCGGCGTCGAGTGTATTGCTGAGACCGATGAACGTAGCGACGAACGACGTCGCGGGGCGCGTGTACAGGTCTTCCGGCGTACCGATCTGCTCGATGTTGCCCTCCCGCATCACCGCCACGCGGTCGGCGACGGCCAGCGCCTCCTCCTGGTCGTGCGTGACGAAGAGCGTCGTGATGCCGAGGTCAGTCTGAATGCGCCGGATCTCGTCACGCAGCTGCACACGCACCTTCGCGTCGAGCGCCGAGAGCGGCTCGTCGAGCAGGAGCACGCGCGGGCGGGTGACGAGCGCGCGTGCGAGCGCCACACGTTGCTGCTGTCCGCCCGAGAGCTGGTGCGCGTAGCGGTCGCCGAAGGCGCCCAGCCCCACCATGTCGAGAGCCTCGGATGCCCGGCGGCGCCGACCCGCTGCATCCACTTTGCGCATCCGCAGCCCGAACTCGACGTTCTGCGTCACCGTCATGTGCGGAAACAGCGAGTACGCCTGAAACACCATACCGATGTCGCGTTTGTTGACGGGCGTGTTCACGACGTCGTGACCGTCGATCTCGATGCGACCCTCTGAGACGGATTCGAGCCCGGAGAGCGCCCGCAGCACCGTCGTCTTGCCGCAGCCCGAGGGGCCGAGCAGGGCGATGAACTCGCCCGGCGCCATCGACAGGTTGACGCCGTTCAGGGCGCGCTGGCTCGCGTAGTACTTGACCACGTTGCGCAGTTCGACAGCAGCACCTTCGCGCGGCGACAGTGGTGACGCGGCCGATGACGACAGCGATGACGACAGCGATGACGACAGCGATGCCGACGCTTTGCCGGCAGCCCGCGCCGTGCGCGATTCTGTGGTTTTCATGCGGCCCTCCGATTGCGGCCCAGGCTTCCGAGCCGGCCGATGACGAGTAGAAGTATGAACGCGAACACGAGCGCGAACACGGCGAAGATGACCGCGACGTACGGGTCGGTGTGCTGCACCAGCACCAACGCGGTCTGAAAGGTGTTCTGACTGAGAAACGAGGCGATTGTGTATTCGCCGAGCACCACGGCGATCGTGATGAAGCAGGCCGAGAGGATGCCCGACCGCAGGTTCGGCAGAATGACCCGCCACAACACGTGACCCCAGCTCGCCCCGAGCGACCGTGCGGCCTCGCTGAGCGTGACCACCTCGACCGCAGCCAGGTTCGCCGCAATCGGGCGATAGGCGTAGGGCAGCACGATGATTCCCACAGCGAACGCGAGCGTCCAGGCGTTACTGCCGAAGATGCGGGCGACCACCGAGTACACCGGAATGAATCCCACCACCAGCACGATCGACGGAATGGTGATCGGAATGATGCAGATGAACTCGAGCGCACCGCGGAGCTTCGGGTACTTCAGCTCGACCAGAATCATCGTCGGCAGCAGCAAGACCAGCACGATCGCCACCGTCACGATGCAGATGCCGATCGAGTTCAGGATGCCCTGAAAGAGCACGTCGTAGGTACCGGCCTGACCCGCGGTGAAGATCGCCGCGTAGTGCTCGAAGCCGTACGTGCCGGTCTGGCCGACGCGCAGCGAGAACTCGATCATCGCGAGAATCGGAATGATGAAGAGCACGCCCGTCACGCCGAGAATGATCCACCGCGTCAGCCGCGAGGGTGCTGCCGCATAGCGGGGAGTCTTCTGCGCCGATCCTGGCCGGGAAGCGGCGAGACGAGGCGCACGCACCTCGGCTGCGCTAACACTGGACGCGCTCATCGACGCCACCTCGAGGCGCGGCGCTGCAGCGCCGAGTAGGCGGTCATCAAGATGATCATGACCACGACCATCCCGAGCGCAAGTACACCGGCAACGTTGGCGACACCCACAATGGTTTCGCTGGTCAGCTGCTGGCGAATGGCGAGCGGAATGATGCCGCCCTGCGAGATGAGCGCTGCAGCCGTGGCATACGACGAGAACGAGTTGGCGAACAGCAGAATGAGGCTGCCGAAGAACGCCGGGGCGAGGATGGGCATGCCGATGCGAGTCCAATACGTGAAACGAGTGCCGCCGAGGGTGGCGTTCGCCTCGGCCCAGGTCGACTTCAGCCCCTCCATGGCGGGCATGAAGGTCAGCACCATGAGCGGTATCTGAAAGTACAGGTACGGGATGACCAGCCCCGGTATCTGGTAGAGCAACGGCCCATTGCTGTTGAAGTTGGTGAAGACGTTCGGGGTGATGCCGATCGAAACGAGCCACTTCGTCAGCACGCCTTGTACGCCGATCGTGGCGATGAAGGCGAAGGCGAGCATCACGCCGCCGAACTGCGCCAGAACGCTCGACGCCGAGTCGACAGTGGAACGCAGCATCCGGTCGGAGCGGGTGCCCAGCAAGGCGAAGCAGATGATCGCGCCCAAGACCGCGCCGAGAATGGCCGTCAGCGCCGAGATCCACAACGACGCGACGAAGTTCTGCAGAATGGTCGGGTTCGCGTAAGCGGCGAAGTTGGCGAAGGTGAAATCGCCGGCGCCATCGAAGAATCCGCTGGCGACAGCGAGCACGGCCGGAATCGCCAAAAAGAGAACGACATACGCCCCGAAAGAAATGAGCCCCAGCCATGCCGGCACGCGGCGCCGAGGAGTGGTTACCTCGGCGCCGCGTGTGGATTCGGCTGGCGCCACTGATGCGACGACAGTTGTTGTCATGGTGTTAGCCGATCGCCGCGGCCCAGTTCGACTTGAGCAGGGCCGCTGCTGCCGTGGCCTGGCCAGCGGTGAGCTGAACGAAGCTCTTGGGCGGTGCGCCGACCGTGGCGAGCACGGTGGGGTCGACGGTGTTGGCCGTCTGCATGGCGCTCAGCGTTGCCGGGTAGGCACCCGAAGCGAGGTACAGGTTCTGCACCGCGGGGCTGTAGATGTACTCTTCCCAGAGCCGTGCGGCGGCCGGGTGCGGTGCGTCGGCGTTGATGGCCTGGTTGTAGTAGCTCCCGAGCGCCGAGCCGGGCAGAACGACCGTCTTGAAGTCGGGGTTGCCCGATGCTCCGCCGTCTGCGCCCCAGGCGAGGTTGTTGTAGCTCCACTGGATGACGACGGGGGTCTCACCGGAGACGACCGTGGCCTGGGTCGGGGTGACCGCGAGGAAGTTGCCGGCCTTCTTCAGCTGGCCGAAGAAGTCGATACCGGGCTGGATGTTGTCGGCGCTGCCGCCGTTCTCCAGCGCAGCGAGGTAGACCGCGCTAGCGGCTTCGTTCGCCTGGGTGGGGTCACCCTTGATCGCGACCTTGCCGTTGTACGCCGCGCCGAGCAGGTCTTGCATCGATGTGGGGGCGGTGGGGAAGACCTTGGAGTCGTAGCCGATCGACATCAGGCCGGTGTAGTCGTAGTACCACTTGCCGTCGGCGTCTTTGTAGTCCGCGGGAATGTCGGCCCAGTTGGCGACCTTGTACGGTGCCACGAGGTTGAGGTTCTGCTCGAGCACGGCGGTGCCGATGTCGAACACGTCGGGAGCGGTCGACTGGCCCTTCTGGGCAGTGGCGGCGGCAACTTCATCGGCGCTTGAACCATCGGGGTTGGCCGAGCTGATCTTGATGTTCGGGTACTTCGCCTCGAACCCGGCGATGATCTTGCCGTAGTTCGCCCATGACGGAGGAAGGGTGATGACGTTGAGCTGGCCCTCGGCGTTGGCTGCCGCGACGAGCGCATCCATTCCGCCCAGGTCGGCAGCACTGGTCGCGGTCTTCGCGCTGGTTTCGCCCGTGCTCGACGGCGTGCTCGAACCCGCACAAGCGGTGAGCGCTAGAGCGGTGGCGGCCATGATGGCTGCTCCCGCAATGAGACGTTTGCTGTTCACTGAAATGTCCTCCTGGTTGACCGCGCGGCCGATCGCTCTAGGGAAGGCGATCGATACAGGGCGCCGTCGCCGATCACCTGATGCTCGCTCGCGTTGGTAACCGGCACGTGCTGTAGCGGTGAACACAGGGCGAAGTCCGCCCGACGACTCCTCTGCCGGCCGCTGATTCCCGTTCACAGGGTGGGTGTACATTTCGGCGCATCAACTCGCGCGCCATCCACCCCGCCGCCGCAGCGAGTCAGCCGAGCGCGTCGAACGTGCGAGCGGCGACCCCGAACGAGATCGTCATCCCCACCCCCGACGTGATTGCCACCGCCATGACCCCCGGCGCCACCTCGGTCACGAGGTAGTCCTGCTGCGCGCTCGACGCGTAGACGCCCTGCCACCGCTCGATCACCCGCGCCTCACCCACACCCAGGAGCTGTCGAACGTGTCGCAGCAAGAGCTCCGTCGTCGCCTCGGTCATGAAGGGTTCGGTTGTGCGCCCGTAGCCGTGACTGTCTCCGGCGATGATCGAGCCGTCTGGCCGCTGCGTGAACATCACATTCGCGCCGATCTCGAGCAGCTCCGGATCCGACGCCACCACGGCCGCACGCAAGGCAGCCGCCGCGTCCGTTCCGGCGAACGCCGGGTACCGCAGCATCGACGTTCCCGTCAGCACCGCAGGCGCAATGCGCCTTCCGGCCGGCGCCTCGATGCGCGCCATCTGCAGCGCACACCGCTCGATGCCGAACCGGTCGGCCAGGCCAGGGTAGAGGTAGTCGAGATCGTGCCCGACGCAGACGATCGTTCGGGCCGCCCGCACCCTTCCGGCAGACGTTCGCGCCAGGTCGCCCTCGCCGCCGAGATACGACGTGCGCCACAACATGCTCACGCGGGGCTGCGCCGCGAGCCACCCCGCCAGCGCCGCGACGGCTTCGCGCGGATCGACCCGCAGATCATCCCGCAGCACGGCCCCGCCCAGAATCGGCGGCACCTGCGAAGAACCGCCCTGGTCGTCGAGAAGATCGAGAGCTTCGGATGCCCGTACCAACCGCACCTCGCCCGACCCTCGCTCGGCCGAAAGTTCATCGAGCACCGCGAGCTCTTCCGCGCTGCGCGCCACAGCGAGCGCTCCCGACTGCACCGCGAAGAACCCGGCGAGGCCGCCGAAGTGCAACCACCGTTCGCGTGCCACGTGCGCCAGGTCGAGCAGGTGCCCGGATTGGGCGGTGATGCAGCAGTACCCGAAGTTGCGTACCGAGGCCCCGACGGCGCGGCTGTCGCGGTCGGTGATCAGCACCTTCAGGCCGCGCCGCTGTGCCTCGGCGGCATGCGCCAGACCCACGATTCCAGCTCCGACAATAAGAACGTCGCACTCGGCGATCACAGAAACGTCAGTCACGATTCCTGAGAGTGCGGGCTGCCGAGAGCGATGTCAAGCCGCAGGGTGAGGCTCCGGGCATCCCGCCACGCAGCATTCATACCCCGTTCAACTCACCCTGCTGCAATGGCCTGACGTCGGCAGTCGGGTCGAGCGTCACAGAAGGGCACGCACCATGATTGAACTCGTCGCTTTCGATATGGCCGGAACGACCATCGACGACCACGGGCTCGTTTACGTGGCGCTCGCCGATTCGGTCACCGAAACCGGCGCGACGGTCGCCGACGATGATCTGCAGCAGTGGATGGGAACAGACAAGGTCACCGCCATCGTCGCCCTGATGCGTCTCGGCGGGGTGCACCCCGATGAGACGGTTGTGGCCCACACCTTCACCCGCTTCAAGCGGCTGCTCGCCGAGGCGTACCGCGCGCATCCGCCGGTCGGCCTGCCCGGGGTCGAAGAGGCGTTTCGTGAACTCACCGCGCGCGGTGTGGCGGTTGCGTTGACGACCGGCTTCTCCGATGATGTCGCCGACCCGCTGCTCGATTCGCTGGGCTGGAGCGTCGGCCCCGGCCCCGAGCACCTGCTCGACGCGGTCGTCACGACCTCGGCCGTGAGCCACGGGCGGCCTGCCCCCTACCTGATCCACCACGCGATGGAGAAAACGGGGGTGACGGATGTCGCGGCGGTACTCGCGGTCGGCGACACCGCCGTCGACCTGATGGCTGCACACAATGCGGGGGTTGCCGGCGTGGGCGTGCTCAGCGGCGGCCTCACGCGATCACAGCTCGCGCAGCATCCGCACCGCTACATTCTCGACAGCGCGGCGGAGGTCGTCGACCTGCCCGAATTCGCTGCGCCACCCGAGTTCGTCTGAGGCAACGGCGTTTCGCGGCGCAGCGGCGTCAGTTCGCGGGTACCACGACATCAGCCGCCGCCGTGCGGCCAGCCGGCAGCCGTCAGTTCGCGGGTGTCACGGCGTCGGCCGTCGTGGCATCGCGGCGAGACTGTGACGCCCCCACATGCCCCAGAATCGCTACCGCCACCGTGATCAAGGCGGTCAGCGACACACCCCATCCCAACCCGAGACGCAGCAGCAGCGCGCCAACGCCGGCCCCCACCGCGATGAGTAAAATGGCCGCACCGCGCCGAAACCACGGCTGCCCCTTGCCGCCGGCCAGCCGTGAGTCGGCGGCGAACCCGGTGATGGTCGACGTCACCACGACTGTCGTGACGTCTTTCACCCCGAGGTGCCGAGCGGTGCCTGCCTGCATTCCCATGCCGATGGCCAAGAACATGGTCACGATGTACTCCTGCGGCTGCGGTGGAGTGGCGCCGTAGATGATCAACGTCACGGCCAATGCCACCATGATCACGGCCACGGTCGTGAGCAGCCCCGTGCTGCGAGCGGTCCAGCCGTCTTTCACCGGGCGAAGAACACGGCCCGCGATGACCGCGCCGAGCATGAAGCTGAGCAAGGCAATGATCGGCCCGACGATGGGCAGACCATCCGCCCCGGCCAGCGCCATGCCGAGAATCACCACGTTGCCGGTCATGTTGCCCGTGAAAACACGGTCGAGACCGAGGTACCCGACCGCGTCGACGACGCCGGTCGAGAAGGTGAGGGCGAGCATGAGCCCGAGGTGGAGGTTGTCGGGGCTACTGCGGAGTCGTCGGAGCACGGGTGAGTCCTTGTCTGAGCGGTGCGGGTATGAGGGCGAGAGCAGAGCGACCGGATCGCTGGTGCGTGAGTCGATGCGGCTGGCGCGGTACTCTCGAACGTCGGCGACCGGTAGAACAGAAGGCAGATCTGACATGATCCTCGATCCACTCCAGCCGGGCAGCGGCGCAATTCGCTCACAACACTATCTGCCCGCGACGGGCCGCAATGTTCTGTGGGGTCGGCTGCCCTGCGCTGCCGACAGCGCCGTGCTCGACATCGATTCGGGCGACGAAGTCACCATCGACACCCTCAGCCACGAGGGCATTCTCGAAGATCAGGGCCGAGACCCGCGCCGGTTCTTCGGCAGTCACGGCATCGAAGGTGACGGGGTACTCGACGACGCCATAGCGATAGCCGCCTCCGATTACCCGCGTGATCGGGCCTCCGACGGCCCGCACGTCGTCACCGGTCCCATCCGCGTGCGAGGCGCCAGGCCGGGGGATCTGCTGAAGATGACGCTGGTCGAAGCGCTGCCGAGAGTGCCATACGGCGTCATTTCGAACCGGCACGGTCGAGGGGCGTTGCCGGGCGAGTTTCCGGTGGGCATCGAAACCGTCAGCGCGTTCGCCGCAGTTGATGAAGACCCGGGCGGCCGCCTGGTCGGCACCCTTCCGCTCGTCGCGGGCGGCCCGCGCTCGGTGCGCTTCGCCTTGAACCCGTTTCTCGGCATCATGGGCGTCGCCGTCTCGGGTGATTCCCGCCCGCACTCGGTTCCGCCGGGGCCGCACGGCGGCAACATCGACATCAACTTGCTGACGGCCGGCAACTCCCTCTACCTGCCCGTTCAAGTCGAGGGCGCACTCGCCTACGTCGGCGACCCGCATTTCGCGCAAGGTGACGGCGAAGTCGCGCTCACCGCCATGGAGGCCTCGCTTCGCGTCACCGTGCGCTTCGAAGTGCTCAGCCAAGCGGATGCTTTGCAGCAGTTCGGCCAACTGATCGGCCCGCTCGCCGAAACCCAGGAGTTTCTCGTACCCACCGGCATGAGCCCAGACCTCGACGAGGCCGTGCAGCACTGTGTGCGTGCCGCGATCTCGCTCCTCGGCGCCCGTTACGGCATGGACTCGCACCTGGCCTACGCCTACCTCAGCGCCGCCACCGACTTCAATATCTCGCAGGTCGTCGACATCGTGAAGGGTGTTCACGCCCGCATCCGCCTCTCCGACTTCACCTGACCCCCTCCCGCGATGTGACGGAATGTAACGCGCGTGAAACATGTGTTGCATATACTAGAGGTCTGAAACAGTTGAATCAGAACATCCGGTCGCCGCGCCCAAGGAGTGCCCTCATCGCCAGCCAGCCCATCAACCCGCCCGCCCGTCTGCTCATGGGCCCGGGCCCCATCAACGCCGACCCCCGGGTGCTGCGCGCGATGTCGGCCCAGCTGGTCGGCCAGTACGACCCCTCGATGACCGCGTACATGAACGAGACGATGAGCCTCTATCGCGAGGTCTTCCACACCGAGAACGAACAAACCCTGCTGATCGACGGCACCTCGCGCGCCGGCATCGAAGCCGCACTCGTGAGCATGATCGAGCCCGGCGACCGCGTACTCGTGCCGGTCTTCGGCCGCTTCGGGCACCTGCTGCGCGAGATCGCGGAGCGCTGCGGCGCCGAAGTGCACGTCATCGAGGCCGAATGGGGCACCGTTTTCACGCCCGAGCAGATCGAGCGGGCCATCATCGAAACCAGGCCGAAGATTCTCGCCGTCGTGCACGGCGACACCTCCACCACCGTGGCGCAGCCGCTCGACGAGCTCGGCGCCCTGTGCCGAGCGCACGACGTCATCTTCTACACCGACGTCACTGCCTCCCTCGGCGGTAACACCGTCGAGACCGACGCTTGGGGTCTCGATGCCGTCACGGCCGGGCTGCAGAAGTGCCTCGGCGGCCCCTCGGGGTCAGCCCCGGCAACCTTCTCGGCGCGCGCCGTCGAGTTGATCGATTCACGCAAGAGCATCGAAGCGGGCATCCGTTCGGCGGGCGACCCCGTGCTGTCTTCCTTCGGCTCGGCCACACCCATTCGCTCGAACTACTTCGACCTGTCGATGATCTTCGACTATTGGGGCCCCAAACGCCTGAACCACCACACCGAGGCGACCACCATGCTCTACGGCGCACGCGAATGCGCCCGTCTTCTTGTCGACGAGGGCATCGAAAACGCGGTCGAACGGCACCGGATGCACGGCGGCGCCATGCTCGAAGGCCTCCGTGGTCTCGGGCTCAGCATCTTCGGCGACTCCCGCTACAAGATGAACAACGTGACCGCCGTGTACATCCCCGACTCCGTCTCGGGCGACGGTGTGCGCGGCGAGTTGCTCGACGACTTCGGCATCGAGATCGGCACCTCGTTCGGCCCCTTGCACGGCAAGGTGTGGCGCATCGGAACGATGGGCTACAACGCCCGCAAAGACACCGTGCTCACCACCCTCGCCGCGCTCGAACAGGTGTTGCGCCGCGCGGGCGCGCACGTCACGCCCGGCGGGGGCGTGGGCACCGCCTACGACTTCTACGCCGACCAGGCCACAGAGGCAGAGCTCGCTGCGAGCGTCGCCCTGTGACAGGCTCCGCCGACGTCTACCGCACCAGCGCCCTCTCGCTGCTCGCCCGCTGCGACGAACTTGCCGCTTACAGCACTCTGCCCCATGGACTGATCCGCCGGGTGTACCTCACCGAAGAGCACCGCGCCGTCAATGCGCTCGCCGCCGGCTGGATGGCAGAGGCCGGCATGACCACCTGGCAAGACGCGGCGGGCAACCAATGCGGTCGCCTCGAGGGTTCCGTTCCGGGCCTCCCCGCGCTGCTGCTCGGCTCCCATCTCGACACGGTGCCTTCGGCGGGCCGTTACGACGGAATCCTCGGGGTACTCACCGCCATCGCGGTGGTCGACCGCATCCACGCCGCCGGCGTTCCTCTGCCCTTCGCCCTCGAGGTGGTCGCATTCGGCGACGAAGAGGGCACCCGTTTCGGCCGCGCTCTGCTCGGCAGCCGCGCCCTCGCCGGAACCTTCGACCCGACGTGGCTCGACCTCACCGATGAGAACGGCGTCACCCTGCGCGAGGCTTACGCGGCATTCGGCCTCGATGCGGCCACGATCGGCGACGCCGCACGACGCCCGCACTCCCTGGTCGGCTACCTCGAGGCGCACATCGAGCAGGGCCCCTATCTCGAAGAGGCTTCCAGGCCGCTCGGCATCGTCTCCTCCATCGCAGGTGCGCGTCGCTTCGCGATCACCGTCAACGGCCACGCCGGCCACTCCGGCACTCCCTTCGATCGCCGCAGAGACGCCCTGGCCGGCGCGAGCGAAATCGTCACCATGATCGAACAGACCGCCCGCGGCGCCGGCCTCATCGCTACCGTCGGCCACCTCGAAGTCTTTCCCAACGCCGTCAACGTCATCCCCGGTCGCGTTGAACTCAGTCTCGACCTGCGAGCCGAGCACGACGACGAGCGCGACCGCGTCTGGTCGGCGATCACCGACTCCATCACGTCCATCTGCGAAACTCGCGGCCTCACCTTCGACGTTCACGAGACGCACAACGCTCCGGCGGTCGCCTGCAGCCCGAAGCTGCGTGAGGCGATCTCCGCCGGCATCACGGCCACGGCGGGAGACGATGAACCCATGCTCCTGCTCAGCAGAGCCGGGCACGATGGGATGGCCGTGGCCGACCTCACCGAGATCGCGATGTTGTTCATCCGCTGCCGTGGCGGCGTGAGTCACCACCCCGACGAGCACGTCGAGGCCTCCGATGTCGCGGTCGCCACCGACGCCTTCGAGCTCGCCGTGCTCGCGCTCGCCGCCCGCATACCCCTGGCCGTCGACCCAGCCCTCGTCGAACAGTGACCCCTGAGGCGGGTTCGGCCCCCATCGGCCAGCGCATCGACGACTCCTACGGTGAACTCTCGCCGCAAGAGCAGCGTGCCGCCGATTTCATCCTCGACCATCTCGCCGATCTCGCCGTTTACAACGCCTCCGAGCTGGCTCGCCTGAGCGGCGTCTCGAAAGCGACCGTCAGCCGCCTCTTCCGCAGCCTCGGCTTCACCGACGCCCAAGAGGTGCGCGACCACGCTCGCGCCCTGCGCAGCCAGGGCGTTCCGCTGGGCGGGGTTGCCCTTTCTACCCCCATCACGCGCGCCGGCGTTCCCGCTACTGGTGGCGGCCTCACCGGGCCCGGTTTCTCGGCCGGCCGACCGTCCGCAGCATCAGATGAGTCCGTCGCCCTGACTCCCGGCGCATCTGTGTCTACAGCCGCTGCAGCCGCACCGCCCAGCCCAGCCCTCACCACTCACCTCGAGCAAGAGCTGTCGAACATCCGCGGCGCCTTCGCCACTCTTGCAGATGGCCGAATGCATGAAGCCGCCACCCTCATTGCCGCCGCCCGCCGCGTCGTTGTGATCGGGCTCCGCAACTCGTACCCCGTCGCCCTGCACCTGCGCCAACAACTCATCCAGGGCCTCGACGACGTGCGCCTCGCCCCTCAGCCGGGCCAATCGATCGGCGAAGAGCTCGCCGGCCTCGGCCCGAACGACGCGGCAATTCTGGTCGGCTTCCGCCGTCGTCCGCACGGTTTCACACGGGTGGTGGATGCCCTGCACACGCTCGACGTGCCCGTCGTACTCATCGCAGACGCGTCTGCCTCACGGCACGCCTTCCGTGCCGCCGTCTGGCTCGAATGCCCCGTCGACAGCATCATGGCGCTCGACAGCTATGCAGCGGCCAACAGCCTCGTCGCCGTGCTCGCCAGCGAGACTCTGGGCATCGCGGCGCGTGGCACCCGCACCCGGATCTCGTCGATCAATCGCCTCTACGCCGACCTCAACGAACTCGAGTAGTAGTCGAACGACGGGCCATCCCGAACCTCTCGATGCGCGGACCGCCCGGCGCCTCCGAGCCGCCTCACCGAACCTGCAGCACCGTCTTCCCCGGTTTATGCAACCGCGGGCCTTCTTCGAACGCCCTGCGCCCGTCCGCCAGCGTGAACACCTGCGCTACCGTCGGTTTCACGGCCCCGGAGTCGACGAGCCGAGCGATCGTCTCGAGCTCCGCCCGATTCGCTTCGACAATGAAGAAGATCGCTCGCACGTTGCGACCCTCGAGCAACTCGGGAGAGATCGGCTGGCTCAGCGTCACCAGGCGCCCGCCGGGTCGTACCAGGTCGAGCTCCGAAGCTGTGACCGGCCCGTCAACGGTATGAAGCACAACATCTGCCGTTTCCAAGCCCTCATTGCCGCTCATCGCCCTGTAATCGAGAACAACCTCGGCCCCGAGCCCTTTCACGAAGTCGAGATCTGCCCCGCGAGCAGTCGCGCTCACCCGCGCTCTGCAGTGACGCGCGATCTGCACGCCGAACGCGCCCACCCCACCCGAGGCTCCCAGCACGATGACGTGCTCGCCCGATTGGACTTCGGCGTGGTCGACCAATGCCTGCCACGCGGTCAGTGCCGCCAAGGGAACGCTGGCACTCTCGACGTGCCCCACCGATGTGGGCCGCAATGCCAGATCACCGACGGGAACCGTCGCATAGTCGGCTGCCGCACCATTCAGATCGAACCCGATTCGGCCGTAGACCTCGTCACCGACCCGAAACTCAGTGACATCTGCGCCCAGTTCGCTGACGACTCCCGATACTTCATGCGACGGGATGATCGGGGTTCGGTCACGCCCATCCGCGCTCTTCCACGTTTCCTCCCAGCCCAACTCCGCGAACGTGATCGCGGCGGCATGAACTTCAACGAGCACCTCCCCAGGGCCAGGCTCGACCACGGGCGCGTCTTCGTACACCAGCACATCGGCGCCTCCCCGCTCGTGCGCTCGAAGTGCTTTCATCGTTCTCATCTGTGCTGCTCCGATCTTGCTCGGCGTGCGCACGGCACAACCGCGCACGTCTGCCCTGCGCTCACCTCTGTTCTACACCAACGCTGTTCTACGGGTGATGGCCCGATCGACGACTACCCAGCTGCGCACAGAGTGAGGGTCACCACCGTCGACGCTGGGCTGGCCACACCGTCAGACGGCGACTCTGCGATGACCGTATTCGGCACACAGTTCGGTACGGCCGAGGTGGTCTGCGCCACGTGCCACCCGCTCAGCGCAGCGAGCGCGGCCGAGATCGGCTTGCCGATCACGTTGGGCACGCTGGTGAGCGACCCGTCACTCGTTTGCACGCTCACATCAGACCCTTTGACCAGCCCGCTGCCGGCAGGAGGGTTCGTCGAAGCCACCTGCCCCGCCGGTCGATCAGACGGCACCTGACCCCCGTCGACGCCGTTGAACCCTGCGTCGGAGAGTTTCGCCTGAGCACCGCCCAGCGAAAGACCCGACACATCGGGAACAGCCGCCGACTGACCGACCCGAAGATTCTGATCGGGCGTGGCGAAGTCGTCTCCGCCGTACGCGTCGGCCGTGTTCACGTAGAAGTCGTGCCACATGTACACCCGTGATTTGCCTCCGCTCACCCCTCCGCTGCCGGGGCCGTCGATCGTGGTGTTTCTGAGCGACACATGACCCGACACGTTTCCGGCCCACGAGGCAGTGACCAGTTTTGTCGTGCCACCGACCAGCCACAGGCTCTCTTCATTGTCGGTCGTGCCGGTCTTCCCCCCGTGGTCGATGCCGTCGCCCGGGTTTCCGTACGAGGCCGTACCTGCTGAGCTCTCGACCACGCCCCTCATCGCATAACTCGCCGCTACGGCGACTTTCGGATCGATGGCCTGCGTGCAATTCGATTTCGGAACCTCCACCCCAGCCCCGCTGGAGTCGACGATGCCGTCGATCGCGATGGGCGTGCAGAACATGCCGTGGTTGATCACTCCGGCGAATGCGGCCGCCATGGTCAAGGGAGCAATCTCGTTCGTGCCGAGCACCGCTGCGACATTGTCTTTCAGCGGATCCCCGTCCGCACGATGCACACCGAGCGACTCCGCCACGTTGCGAATGTCGCAGGCGTCGAGCTGCTCTGACATGACGATGAAGGCATTGTTCACCGACTCCTCGAATTGGGTGAGTACGTCATTCCTTCCGCCGGCCTCTCCAGCATCGTTCTGCGGAGCATACGTTCCGTAGTCGTTGCCGTCGCAGTTGCGGAATTTCGACTTGTCGAACTTCTGCCCATTCGAGCCATTCACGATGTCGCCGAGCGAATGTCCCGTTTGCAGCCAGTTCACCAAGGTGAAGAGCTTGTAGGTCGAGCCCGTCTGGAACCCCGTCGAGCCGCCGTAGTTCTGGTCGGTGGAGTAGTTCACCGACGTCGCATCGGCCGGTGCATCCGAGCTTTCAGAGAAGTTCTTGTTCTGCGCCATCGCCACGACTCGCCCCGTGCCCGGCTCGACGGTCACCATGACGCTGCCGAGGTCGAGGTCGTCGTCGGTGTAGGGCATGTAGTACTTGACGGTGTCGTCGGCCGATTTCTGCAGATTCATGTCGAGGGTGGTGTGAATCTGGTAGCCGCCCGTGTTGAGCGCGTGCTCACGCGCCTCGGGAGTGTCACCGAACAAGGGATCTTGCTCGATGATCTTCTTCACGTAGTCGCAGAAGAATCCCGCGCCGTCGACGGCGGTCTGGCAGCCGGTCGATGGGGGAGTGATGTGCGGCTCGACGGGCGTGGCGACGGCGTCGTCGTGCTGCTGCTGGGTGATCGTGTGCTGCTTGAGCATCGATGCCAGCACGTCGAGGTCGCGGCGAGCCTTGTTGTCGTCGATGTGCTGCTGGTCGAGGTCTATTCGCAGTCGCTCGGGTTCATTGACCGTGGCGATGAGGCTTGCCGCTTGGGGCAGTGTCAGATCTTTGGCGCTGACGCCGAAGTAGTACTCGGCTGCGGCCTGGATGCCGTAGATACGGCCCCCGAACAGTGAGATGTTCAGATACCCCAGAAGAATGTCGTCTTTGCTGTATTCCTTTTCGAGCCCGATCGAGAGCTTCATCTCTTTGAGCTTGCGGTCGAAAGTCTGTGCAGTCGCGTCGGCGTACGCGGCCTTCTCCTGTTCGGGATCGGCGATCGCCTCGGCCCGCTGAACGAGGATGTTCTTCACGTACTGCTGCGAGATCGTGGACGCCCCCGATTCGATTCCGCCGGAAATGAAATTGCCCATCAGCGCCCTGGTCGTGGACTGCACATCCACACCGCCATGTTCGTAGAACCGTGGGTCTTCCGTCGAGACCAACGCGTCTTTCACGTACTGCGAGATGTCGTTCCAGCCCACGCTCTGGCGGTTCTGCTCGAAAAACGAGGCGAGAAGCACTTCAGAGCCGTCTTGGTTCTTGCCGTACACACTCGACGTCTGCGAAAGAGCGTCGGGCTTGATGTAGTCGGGCAGATTCTCGAAGATACCGATCGTGCTGGTGGCCGCGGTGCCTGTCACGGCGATGACGGGAGCCGCCATGGCCGTCACCAGAATTCCGGCGATGACACTCACGGTGATCAGTCCGAGGAGAGCGCCCAGGGTGCCGTGAGGAGATGCTCGAGGGGTTTGCATTCAGACAGGGTAACCGACAAAAGCGAGAAAAGATCATTAAAAGTCAGGGGGCGAAATCCCGATCTTCGCCGCTGCCGAGATCGCTGCAGTCGACCGACTCAGCGTCGTGTTCGCGCAGGTACGTATTGGCTCCGGCGTCGCCGCGCACCTCGGCGCTCAGCGCCGACCAGTGCTTACGACCGATGAACGTGGGATGCCCCGGTCGCCCGTTATAGACGGCGCGGAGCAGTCTCGAGGCTGCCTGGTCACGGTCGGTCGCCTGCCCGAGAACGCGTTCGACTGCCTCAACCCGCAGGTCGGGGAGGTCGACGAGGGAGACGATCACGCCAGCAGCCGACGTCGACTCCGCCGCCAGGAGCCCCGCGCGAAACGAAGCCGCCATGCCCGAATCCCAGTCCGCCGCGTACACGATCACCAGTTCGCCGGGGCCGAACCGGTTCGCGAGAACGGCCTCGACCTCCGCCGCGTGAGCTCCGACGACCACAACGACAGGTGAGCATCCGGCGGCCTGCAGCAGCTGAGCACTGCGCACCACCCAGGCCACTCCGTCGGCGCCGAGCACAAGCGCTTTCGGCTGGCCCATGCGCCTCCCGGCTCCGGCCGCGAGCAGAAGGCCCGCAATGGCTCCAGCTCCGGAGCGCGGCGTGCGGCGCGAGTCTTCGGTCATCCACTCATCGTAAGCGGCGCCGGTAGGGTGGTTTCATGACGAGGCACACATGGTGAACCCGCCGCCCGACGACCTGCGCGGCGTGCTTCGCTCCTGCCTCAACGTCGACCGGTGGGTCGCCGAGGTCGCGGATGCCGCTCCGTTCGATTCGCTGGATGCTCTGCTCACCGCCGCGCGTGAGGCCACCCCGTTCAGCGAGAGCGAGATCACCGAGGCGTTGGCCGATCATCCACGAATCGGTGAGAAGCATGCCGCAGACACTGCGGCCGCGGAGTTCTCTCGAAAAGAGCAGGCCTCGCTCGACCGTGACAGCGACGACGACCACCGTGTCGTTCGCGCCATCGCCGAAGGCAACCTCGAGTATGAGCAGCGCTTCGGCCGCATCTTCCTCATCAGGGCGAAAGGCAGAACGCGGCCTGAGATCTTGGCCGAACTCCGGCGCAGGCTCACGTTCGACGACCGAACGGAACTCGCCATTGTGAGCGACGAACTGCGCGACATCACCCTCCTGCGACTCGAAGCGATCTCTGAACAGGTGTTGTCATGACGCGCAGCCACATCACCTCCCACGTACTCGACGCCGCTCTCGGCAA
The DNA here is from genome assembly GCA_025463745.1 of Subtercola sp. Classification (GTDB taxonomy): domain Bacteria; phylum Actinomycetota; class Actinomycetes; order Actinomycetales; family Microbacteriaceae; genus Subtercola. Next base: position 837 of record JAODBB010000020.1, on the reverse strand, counting down.
GCCGGCCGAAGGCGTGCCCATAACGCTCGACTCGTTTGCCGCCGGCGAATGGATGCCCGTGGCCTCCGCTCTGACCGATGCCGACGGTCGCGCCTCGAGCCTCGGGCCGGATGCACTTCCGACCGGTCGCTATCGAGTCACTTTCGACACCGCCGGTTATTTCGCCCGTCTCGGCCAGGCCGCCTTCTACCCCGAGGTTTCCATTGTGTTCGAGCTCGCCGATGAAGGGGAGCACTACCACATACCACTGCTGCTCAGCCCGTTCGCGTACTCCACTTACCGGGGTAGTTGACCGTGTTTCCGGGCGTCTTCGGGCCGAGTAGTTCTCAATTTGCGTGCTCGCCGAAAAGCCCATAGAGTAACTACTCGTCACCCCAAAGGTGCCGGAAAGCCGAAGCGCTTCTGGGCCTCAAGCGGGGGCCATCCCCAGCAAACAGAGCAAAGTTTCTTTCGAGAACTCTGCTCTGGCGAGCGTAAGATGTAAAACTACTTCTGCAACCTCGGTTCAGGGGTTTCTTGGCGACTCTTCTCTCGAGTCGATTGCCGCGAAATCGCCGATTTGACAAAGTTGCAGCAAGTGCTAAGATAGTAAAGTTGCCCCGAACCGGGTCTTGCGAGAGCGAGAAGCCAGATCGGGTGCGTCCGATCTTTGAGAACTCAACAGCGTGCACATTGTCAAATGCCAAATTCCCGTGACCATTTTTTTGGTTCGGGTTCCTTTGGGAAATGAAATTAGCAGCCATTCTTTCGGGGGTGGTTGCGGACAAGCAAGTCAGTAATGATTTGTTCTGTCAGTATCGAACTTGTCAGGTTGTGGTCGATTCCCGTCCATGCCTG